>JAIDCC010000094.1 GCA_029056055.1 Duncaniella sp. | reverse complement strand
AGTTTCGCAAGATTCAGCTTAGTAACATAAAACAAGGGCTCCCCTGCCGACGCTGATGTCGGTGGGGGAGTTTCGTTATTAGTAAACTTACGCAGACCGGCGTTTTCGCACTATTGTTTGAGAAAAAAGATGTAATTTTGCAGATGACAAGAGGAACAACCTTCAAGACGACAAAACGATGACACGAGAAAAAGAAATCTATAAAGTGACGCTGGTAGGGAGCGGGGTGAATCTGCTCCTGACGCTGCTGAAGTTTGTGGCCGGAGTGCTCGGGCACAGCGCGGCAATGACGGCTGACGCGGTGCACTCGCTGACCGACCTTGTGTCGGACGCGGTGGTGCTGATATTCGTGAAGATTTCGGCGCGTCCGCAGGATGCCGACCATGACTACGGGCACGGGAAGTATGAGACGCTGGCCACGGTGCTCGTGTCGGCGCTACTCGTCGGCGCCGGGTTGTGGCTGATGGTGACTTCGGGGCTCGACATAGTGAGGTGTCTGCGTGGGTATGTGCCCGAGGAGCCGGGATGGCTTGCGTTAGGGGCGGCGATATTGTCGGTGGTGATGAAAGAGGGGTTGTATCACTGGACGATGTACAAGGAGAAGACGATACATTCGCCGGCGTTGGTGGCCAATGCGTGGCATCACCGTTCTGACTCTCTGACCTCGATAGCGGCCATCATAGGTATCGGGGGCGCGATGTTTCTCGGACAGTCGTGGCGAGTGCTCGACCCTGCGGCGGCGTTCGTGGTGAGCTTCTTCATAATCCGTTCGGCCTATACGATAGCACGTCCGGCGCTCGACGACCTGCTCGAAAAGTCGCTGCCGGCGGAGACGAAGCTGCGCATTGAGGAAATCGTGCTGACGACGCCGGGGGTGGAGGCGATGCACCGCCTGCGCACGCGCCATATCGGATTGCGCTCGGCTATAGAATGTCATATCAAACTGTCGCCTGACATCTCTCTGCGCGAGGCGCATGCCGTGGCGTCAAGAGTGGAGCGACGATTGAAGGAGGAGTTTGGCGAGGATACTCACACGGGCATCCACATGGAACCGTATGAGTTTTGAGGGGAAAAATTTTTTCGGCGGGGGTATTGCATATCTCAACCAAAAGTCGTAATTTTGTGTTATAAAAACAAAGCAAACTTATTTGCCGCATCAGAGACGATTGGGAAACTCTTCAATTACTTCTGAAATACCGAGACAAGCTTAGCCGACTAATGGCGGGCCTCAAACCATCGCTATATGCGTTGGTGCTCCAAGAGAGCCGGAGGATTACAAAGGCCGGCGAGCACTCAAATCCTGTCACTCGGAGTTTCTACATCCTGCTCTGGTGTGGCATTTTTTTGTTTATGCCGAATTGGGGATGGGAGAGAGGTTGCATTTTTATGGCGGCTGCGTGTGAGAGACGCTGTGCGATTTTTCCTGCGTCTGCGAGTGAGGGACGCCGTGGCGATTTTTCAGGCGGCGATTTTGGGCAGCTGCGAGTGAGAGACGCTGGGCTTGGGAAACGTGCCGAAGGCACGTCCGTACATGGTGGCGCGAGGGCATTGCGGCACGGAGGCGACGGGCGATTTTTGGGCGTCTGAGGGCTGCGAGTGAGAGACGCTGGGCTTGGGAAACGTGCCGAAGGCACGTCCGTACATGGAGGCACGGGGCGTTGAGGCGCGGGGACATGGAGGCGTGAGGGGACGGGTGTGGGAATTTGAACGAAATAAGAAATTTTGACCTTTTTCATAAAGAGACCGTGATGAATAACCGATTTCTGAAGTCGCTTGCAGGTTGCACATTCCTGCGCACCATCGCTTCGCTCTTCATAGTCTACGTGCTCATGATGATTTGCCGACTGGTCTTCATGGGCGAAAATTACGCGCTGCTGACGCATACGGCCGAATCGTATTGGCTGACGTTTGCGGGCGGCCTTAAGTTTGACACGGCGGCCATCATGTATGGCAATATCCTCTGGCTCGCGATGGTCTACTTCCCGCTGCGTGCTAAGGAACGGCAGGGGTGGTGGAAAGCGCAGAAGTGGGTTTTCACGGTGTGTAATTCGCTGCTGCTGTTGGCCAATCTGGCTGACACGGTGTTTTTCGCCTACCGTCGGCAGCGCTCTACGGCGGCGATTTTCAGTGAGTTCGGTGGCGAGAACAATCTTCTCGGCATAGTCGGGAGAGAGATGTTGAGCCACTGGTATCTGGTGCTTCTCTTCGTGGCGATGGTATTGACCCTGTGGAAATGCTACGTGCGGCCCGTGAGCCAACGCACGCTGTCGCTGCCGCCGGTGCGCTACTACATCGGCATGGTGGCGGGTCTGGGCATCTGGACCTTCTGCTTCATCACGGGAGTGAGAGGGTCGCTGCCGTCGCCCTACAACCGACCGATGTCGGTGAACTACGCTCAGCGTTACGCCGTGAGTCCGAACGACGCGGCGGCGGTGCTCAACACGCCCTTCTCGGTGATACGCACGCTTGGACATGGCATTACGCAGGCGCCGCGGTTTTATGATGACGAGGCCGTGGTGGCATCGCTCTATTCGCCGATACATCAGGCCTCCGACACGGCGCTTCTGCCGGGGCGCAACGTAGTGGTGCTGTTGCTCGAGAGCTTCGGGCAGGAGTTTTCGGGCGCGCTCAATCCCGACCTCGACGGAGGTAATTACCGCGGCTACACCCCGTGTCTCGACTCGATAATGGCCCATAGTTTCCGCATGACCGACATGATAGGCAACACAGGATTTTCGATAGACGCACTGCCGGCGGTGTTTGCATCTACACCGCGTGTGGAGCGCTCGTTTGTCACGACCCCCTATGCTCAAAATCATATTACCGCCCTTCCCGCGCTGCTCGACAGCATCGGCTATGACTCGGCCTTCTTCCACGGCGCCGACAACGAATCGCTCGGCCTCCAGGCGTTCGCGCGCCACGCAGGGTTCAAGGCCTACTACGGGCTGACGGAGTATTGCGCCGACCCGACGACCGGCGGCATGGACGATTTCGACGGCAGCTGGGGCATATGGGACGAGGAGTTCCTGCAATTCTTCTGCCGCCGCCTCTCCGACCTCAAGCCCCCGTTTGTGGCGGGCGTGTTCACGCTTTCGTCGCACCATCCGTTCGTGGTGCCCGACCGCTACAAAGAGCGGTTCCCCGAAGAGCCGGGGCTCGGTGTCTACCACACTCTGCGGTATGCCGACATGGCCTTGGGCGAATTTTTCCGCTCGGCCTCGAAACAGCCCTGGTTTGACAACACGATATTCATCATCTCGGCCGACCACGCATTCCTGAGTCCGACCGAACACGACATCTATCACAACCCCTTGGCCGAAGCGCGCATACCTATCCTCATCTACGACCCCTCGGGCACAATCCCGGCTGGAGTGGGCGACGGGATAATGCAGCAGATAGACGTGATGCCGACGCTGCTCTCGCTCCTCGGATATCCGAAGCCCTACTTTGCGTTCGGGCGCGACGTGTTTGGCAAGGATGGAGGCAAGCCGTGGGCGTTCCGCTGGACAACGGTGCCGGAGCTCGTGATGGACGGCCACGTGATACAGCTCGACACCTCGAACTGGGGCGTAAGAGGATTTTACGACTATCGCAAAGACCCGCGGCTTGCCAACGACCTCAAGGCGGACGGCTCGGCACTGCAACAGCACATGGATTCGATGCTGAGAGCAGTAATCCAGACCTATCAGACCTGCGAGAACGCCGACAGCGTCAATCTCTCGTTCAAGCATTGAGGGCGGGAAAGGAAGACCTTGACGCGGCCGCTCCCGATTTTTACAGAGACAGAAATTTTTTAACCTCTTTTAGCGCAAGACGCTCGACCTTTTCGGGTCGAGCGTTGTTTTAATAGTACAAAGCGGAACAATCAACCGCCGGTTGAAAGCTTTTATTTATAAAGCCAAACAATGTAATGATGCTAACATCCCTCGTCCTCATTGTTTGGTCGGGAGACCGGATAATGAGGCTCTCATAAATAAATAGTTGAAACGTGAGGGGAGGAGTTAAGACCCGTTCTTAACTCCTCCTTTCGTGTGTCCTGTCGCGAGGCGAGGCAATGCGGTTCAAATAAATAATTGAGTAAGACATTTGAAATTCCTACCGGCACTTCCCCAAAAGATAGCAGCGCCTCCGAATCAAGATAACCGATTGATTAGCAGGTAGGGACGCGCCATGGCGCGTCCGCAGAGACGTTGGCGCGGCGAGAGGGGGTAATTCGTAGTCGTGGGTCTGCGTGGACGCGCCATGGCGCAATGCGGTTCAAATAAAGAATTGAGGAAGACATTTGAAATTCCTACCGGCACTTCCCCAAAAGATAGCAGCGCCTCCGAATCAAGATAACCGATTGATTAGCAGGTAGGGA
>JAIDCC010000093.1 GCA_029056055.1 Duncaniella sp. | reverse complement strand
GTTGGCGGTGGTGTTGCGGGGGTGGTAGAGCCAGGAGCGGTAGGCGGGGCCGAGGCGGCGCACCATGGTGTGCCAGAGGGAGTCGTTGCCGGGTGAGGCCATGAGGACAGAGGGGGCGGGAGCCTCGGCAACGGCCCAAACGTGGCGTGAGAGTTCTTCGAGGAGTTGGCCGGGCGACCAGCCGCTGTAGCCTACGAAGAAGCGCATCGTGTCGTCGACGGGATAGCCGTCGTTGACGTATTTGAGCATGGCGTCGAAGTCGCCTCCAATCCACAGACCGGGAATGATTTCGCGTGAGCCGGGGATGATTTCGCCGAGGGTGTGGAGGAAGTAGAGGTGGTCGGTGGCTACGGGACCTCCGACGTAGACGGGGATGCGGAGACCCTCTTTTACGCCTGAGATTAGCTCGTGGAGATGGTGGGCCGACTGATTGTTGAGCACGATGCCGAGAGTTTCGGCTGAGTCGTCGTGGTCGAAGATGCAGATGACGGCATGGTTGAAGTAGTTCTCGCGGAGCATTGGTTCGGCCACGAGAATTTTTCCATTACCGAGTGGTGTTTCGGAAGGGATGTCGATGTTGAATATGTAGTCGGAAACTTTTGACATGGCGAGAAGTTTTTCTAAGTGAGGAGGGAGAAGTGAGAAGTGTGGTCAGCGGAAGCGGATATCGGAGACTATGACCTGCGAGTCGTCGCTGCCGAATCGGTCGCCTCGTTTGTTTGTCCACTTCGGAAAATCGCCCGTGACGGTGAGCGTGAGGGTGTAGCGGCCCTGCGGAAGCTGAGGCGAGAGGAAGCGCACGCCCGAGTCGGGACGGAGCGAATAGAAGTCGATGAGCTGGGTGAAAACGGTCTCGGATGTTGCTTCGTCAGCCAGGGTGATGAGAGCGTAGCCGCCGTGCTGACCTGTCAGACCCGTGAGCGCCACCTGCGAGCCTTCGAAAGTATAAACAAGCGTGTCGGCGGGATTGTTTGAGCTGAAAAGCGGGCCTTCGGCTGAGCCGAGAGCCGAGCCGGGCATCCAAGAGAGGGGCGAATGCTCGCGGCCGTCGGCAATGCTCCAGAAGGGCATATAGGAGGGGATGGAAATGGCGGAGTCAGACACTTCGAGTGGGAGCCAGACGTAGGTGGCGGCAGAGCCTTGGCGCGGGAACGACCAGCGGTCGCCCATGTAGACGGGGACGGTGCGGCCTTCGATTTCGACGGGCAGCACGAAAGAGGTCTGCGAGTTCCACGTCAGCGTGCCTTCGGGGCAGAACAAACCGCGACGTGTCCAGGGGCCTTCCATAGAGGGAGCCGTGTAATAGAAATTGTCGTTGCGCTCCCAGCTCGTGAGGTTTGACGAAAGATGAAAGTAGGTGTCGCCGCAGTGGACGACGGCGGGCGACTCGCCGCTGCCTTTGACGTTGGAGACCATCGCCTCGGCCGAATGAAAATCGGGACTAAGGCGGTAGACAGGACCGTGATGAGCGAGGATGTAACCTGTGCCGTCGGTGTCCTGAAACGTTCCCATGTCCCAGTGTCGCAGGGGCACGCTGTCCAGCATCACCGGGCCGCGGAAGGTGTAGGGACCGGTGACCGTGGGCGACGTGGCATAGCAGGTGTACTGGTCTTTGTAGCCGAGATTGTCGGCGTGCATAAACATGACATATTCGCCCGTGGCGGGACAGCGCATCACCTTGGGGCGCTCGCCCACGCGGTCGGGGCCGAGGAGTCCGTCGGGCTGCACACCGAGAGCAATGCCCTCGAAAGTCCAGTCGGCGAGGTCGGGCGACGAATAGCATGAAAATCCGGTGAAGGCGTTGGTGGTGTCGGTCTTACATTCGCCGAACATGTAGAAGCGGCCTCCGTCGGCAATGACTCCCGCGCCGTGGGCGTTGACGGGGAGGCCGCGGTCGTCGTAACGCGGGACGCCGTTGGCTATCAAGCCGTTGGTGGATGAAGCTGCGGCTATGAATGGAGCTGCGAGCGAGAGAAGCAGGGGGAAGAGTTTCATGGTGTTCGGTGGTGCTTTTATAGGACGACGCCCCGGCGACGGGTGAGTCGCGGGGGTGTCGGGTGAGGTTTTGACGGATTGCTCCTGTTGCTTGGTGTCCCAAATGTCACGTATGTCCCAAGCGAAAGCGGCTCGTGGGACGTGGGGCAGTGGAACACTTGGGACAGCGCGGGACGCGATTATTTCTTGACTTTGATGCCGAGGCGTGCGAGATTTTTCTTGTTGTACTTCACCGGATATTTGCGGCGCAGTTCGCTGACCCATTCATCCTCGAGCTGCTGTTGGAAGTCGGCGAGCACGGCGGCGCGGACGTCAGCCAACTCGGCGGGTTGGTCGATGACGGCTGAATTGTAGGGGAACCAAACCACCCACTTTCCAACCGGCTCAGCCTTGGGGCCACCGAAAGCAATTTCGTCGACAATGGGGTTGTCGCCCTTGGCGGTGAGCACACGCTCGGCCTTGACATGGCGTCCGAATTTCTCGCGGAGGATGTTGTTGAGCGAGTCGGGATTCACCTTGTTGGCGGCAAGGAAGGTGTGCGCTTCGTTGGCGAGCGAATCGTTGTAGGCGAAGACCACGAAACCCTTGAAACGGGGACGGTCCCACGACGAGGCATATTTCTCGCGGTTGGCCTGATAGAACGCTTCGAGTGCCGAGGGGTCTTGATTTGCCTTATCCCACACGCGGCGGTTTGAGATGTCGAAGAGGAGGATGCCGTCGCGATACTCGTTGACGAGGTTGCGGTAGGCCGAGTTGTCGGTCATGAGCGAGCGGAGCACATACTCGCGGGTGGCGTCGTCGATGGCTGTCTGCGCGGCAGCGTCAAAGGTGTGGTAGACGGAGGGAGTGCCCTGACGCACTTCTGCGGGAATCGAAGCCACAACGTCGGCTACGGAGACGGTAGCGTCCGGGAGAGTGGCTGCCGTGAGCTGCTCGGAGGCGAGAGCGTCAAACGCCTCGGCGGAAGATGAGGCGGCGTCGGCCACTTCGCTCACTTTCTTGAGGGCAGCGGGCGAGAGGAAAATGCCGCGGTCGCGCTTCACGCCGGCAATGAATTCCTTTTCGGGATAGGAGGCACGCTCGTCGCGGGCAATGCTGCGCATGATGGATGAACGGCTCTCTTCGAGCGACTTGCGGGGATAATGGCCGAGGGGCTGGATGATGTGATAGCCAAACTCGCTCTTGACGGGCTTCGAGATGGCGCTGTCGGCCAGGCCGAAGGCCACGTATTCAAACGGCCCGACAGTCTCGCCGGGGGCAATGATGCCGAGAAGGCCACCCTGTGCAGCCGAACCGGTGTCGTCGCTGTTCTGAGCGGCAAGCGTGGCGAAGTCGCCGCCGGCCATGAGGAGGTCGTAGATTGAATCAATTTCGGCTTTCTTGGCGAGCTGACGTTCGGGCGTCATGCCGCGGGTCATCTTGAGGATGTGGCGCACCTTGACGCTGCCCGGGTTGGGGCGCTCCTCTTCGACGCGGATGATGTGGTAGCCGTAGGGGGTGTCGTCGACCACTTCGGAAATCTCTCCGACGGGAGTGGCCCACACAGCTTCCTCGAAACGGAACGGGAAGGTGTTGGGATTGACAAATCCGAGCTCACCGCGGTTGCGCTTCACCGACTGGTCGGAGGAATACTTCACGGCCATCTGCTGAAAATCAGCGCCGTTGTTGACTATCTCGTTGCGAATCGAGTCGAGACGCAGGCGATAGGAAAGGTTTTCCACGGGGTCGGCACTCACGGGGAGCATGATGTGGCTGACGCGGCGCTGCGAACCCATGCGGTCGTAGGCCTCGCGCACGAGACGGTCGGTCACGGTGGTGTCGCGCATGTAGGGCTTAGAGAGGTCGGTGCGGTAGGCTCCGAACTCCTTGCGGAAGTTTTCGGTGGTGTCGAGACGAGCGGCCTCGGCGTCGGCCACCTTCAGGCGATAGACGGTGAAGAGGTCGAGATAGCTCTGGGGGTCTTGCCCTTCGGTCTGCTGACCGTTGTTCTTATTAAAAAGGTATTCAAATTCGCTCTGATAGACCGGGCGGCCGTCGACGGTCATGAGCACGGGGTCGGAAGCATCGCTGCCTTTGGCACCGGCGGCAATGATGGCTGCGCCTGCGGCTACCGTTAAGAGAATTTTTTTCATAGAAAATCGTGAGATAATTGTCAATCTTAAAACGTTTCGCCGTCGGTTTTATTGCATACCTCGCCGAAAATTAGTATTTTTGTGGCATGAACCCCACAATAGTCATCAACGACCTCACCACCGGCTACGGCAGCGTGAGGAAAACCCCCGAAATCATTTCGAGCGGACTCAACGGCACGCTTATGCCGGGGCAGCTCACCTGTCTCATCGGCCCCAATGGTGCGGGCAAGTCGACTCTGCTCCGCACGCTCTCCGGTTTTCAGGATGCAGTGTCGGGCGAAGTGAAAGTGAACGGCGTGAGCATCAGCGTCATGTCGCGACGCACCAAGGCTTCGCAGCTCGGAGTGGTGCTCACCGACCGCCCCCAGATGGCCAACACCACGGTGGAGGAACTCGTGGCACTCGGGCGCAGTCCGCACACAGGCTTTTTCGGTGCACCTGGGTCGGCTGATGTCGACAAGGTCGACGACGCAATCCGTCTCGTGGGGATAGAGCATCTGCGCTCGCGACGGCTGCCCACCCTCAGCGACGGCGAACGTCAGAAGGCCATGATAGCCAAAGTAATCGCTCAGGAAACCCCGGTGATATTCCTCGACGAACCGACGGCGTTTCTCGACTATCCCGGCAAGGTGGAAATCCTCACTCTGCTGCGCCGATTGGCACGCGAGGAGGGGAAAACCGTCTTTCTCTCGACCCACGACCTGGAAATTGCGCTGCGCATAGCCGACACGGCTTGGCTGCTCGACCGCAAGCACGGACTGACGGCGGGCACACCCTCCGCACTCGCCGCGGCAGGAGAATTTCGACGCTACTTCCCGCAGCTTGCCGGGACGGAGTTTGACCCTACGCTGATTTTTTCAAAAGAATGTAGATGACCACCGGCGCGCCGACCAGCGGGGTGACGGCGTTGAGCGGAAGCACTTGCGAGCCGCCCATGACACACATCAGGCAGCATCCGAGCGAGACGGCCGCCCCGGCCAGAAGTGTGGCGGGCAGAAGGATGCGGTGGTTGTCGGTGGGGAAGAATATGCGTGCTATGTGGGGCACGGAAAGCCCGATGAACGAGACGGGGCCGCAATAGGCGGTGGCCACGGCGGTGAGCAGACCGGTGGCGAAGAGGAGCAGCAGACGCACGCGACGGATGGAGACACCGAGATTTTCGGCGTAGTTGTCGCCCAGACCGAGAAGGTTGAGGGGCTTGACCAGAAACACCGTGCAGCCGAGCCCGAGGAGGGTGAGAAGGGCGAAGAGGGGGAGCGACGTGAGCGGGATGCCCGAGAAACTGCTCATGCCCCACAGCAGATAGCTGCGCGAGCCTGTGGCATCGGCGGCGAAGTTGAGAAGCGTGATGGCCGACGAGGTGAGATAGCCCACCATGATGCCGCAAATCAGAAGCATCAGGGGGTTGCGGAGTATGGCCGAAAGCAGCAACAATATCCCCATGACGAGCATCGACCCGAGAAAAGCTCCGGCTATGACGGCGCCCTGACCGCCAATGGCGAGCGTGCCTACCGAAAGACTCCCCCCGAGACCGAGCATGACGATGGCCACTCCGAGCGAGGCGCCCGAATTGATGCCGAGCACCGAGGGACCGGCCAACGGATTGCGGAAAGCTGTCTGAAGCAACAATCCGCTCACGGCTAAGGCCGACCCGGCGAGAATGGCTGTGATGACCATGGGCAGACGGTGTTGCCACACGATGAAGGCCGTCGTGCTTCCGTCGTCGCCGGCGAGGAGTGCGGAAAACACGTCGGAGGGGGCGAGACTCACTGAGCCGACGAAGAGGCAACCCAATGCAAGGAGCAGGGTGATGATGGAGAGGAGAATGAATTTCATTTTAAGTAAGTTCCAAAAATAAAACGATATTTGTAAAGAAAAATTCCTGAACAATAAAACTCGTTCTTTTTGGATGCTTCGTTTTATTTATTCATTTATTTTTCTCACTTACTTGAGAATTGAGAAATATCTCGATTGATTGTCAGGCAGTGTCGGGGCGTCGGTGCTGTCCCGCTGTTCCATTGTCTCACGAGGCGCTACTGCATGGGAAACTCGGGACACTTGGGACGGATGAAACAGACCGACGAGTTCGGCCAGAAGAAGCTGTGGATGGAACGGGGTCTCTTCGTAGATGGGGGTGACGGAGGTGTTGACTCCGTAGACTTTCCCGTCGCCGAAGGCCTTGATGCGGCTGTAGGCGGGATGCTCGGCGGCGAGTTGTTCGCGCGTGAGGGGAGTGTTCTGATAGTAGCGTATGAGCCAGAAGTCAGCGTCTGCGGCATTGGCTATGACCTGTTCGGCCGAGAGATTGAGCACCGCGGCATCGCCCAACCGGGCCACCGGGTTTTCGGCTCCGGCATCCGTGAGGTAGACATCCCAGAGCGACGCACGCCCCGGCAGATACCACACGCCTTGATAGAGACGGTCGAGGAGCACCCGCGGCCGCTCGGAGCTTCCGCGCGCTATTGTCGAAAGTCGGTCATAGGCCTCCCTCGTGGCTTCCCAAAGCGAGTCGGCCTCGGCTCGGCGTCCGTAGAGCAGCCCGTAGAAGCGCATCCATTCGGCGCGTCCGAGAGGGGTCGGTTCCATGTAGTCGGCACACTCTACCACCACGGTTCCGAGTCGGGCCAGCGTGGAGTGGTCGGTGGCGTTTTCGTAGGGGGAGAGAAGTATCGCGTCGGGACTGAGTGCCATGATGCGCTCGGTGGTTGGGGCTGACGAATTTCCGCAGTCGGTCAGCGTTCCCTCGGCAAGACGTTGCTGCAGAGTGGGTTGGGTGATATAGGCGCGGTCGCATATGCCTCCGATGGCCGAGTCGGCCCCGAGTTCGGTTATCAGGGCGGTGTGTACGCCCGAATAGACCAGCGAGCGTCGCAGGGGTATCTGTAGAGTCGTGACCCCTTCGACAGGTTCGACATTCACGCCTTCAGGCACGAGGCGCAGACGCTGTAGTGGGCGTGTCGAGTCCCACGGGCTTGCAATTTCCACGTCAAAGGTGCCGTCGCCGCGTTCCGACAGATGCAGCAACTTCGCCCGGGTCATGAGGTTTTCACCCTCGGGAGCTTTGGATTGCCGCTGACGGCCCTGCCCTCCGCAACCGAGGCAGAGGAGCAGGAGCACTATCGGCAGGAAAGAAAGTAATTTCTTCGTCATTTCAGGAATACGGCCTTCAAGGGGTTCTGACCGCCGGCGTCAAACGTCGAGATGAAACGTCCGTTGCGGTCGAAACGGTAGATGTCGCCGTTGCCCGAGGCGTAGTAGGTGACACCGATGTAGATGTCGCCGTTAGTGGGGTCGACGTCCATCATGTAGATGATTTCGGAGGCGAGCTCGTCGGGGGCATCCTTGAGGAAGCTTTCGGTGGAGAGTCGGCCCGAGGCGATGTCATAGCTGAGCCACTCGTTTTGGGTGGTCATAGTGGCCCAGTCGGTCTGTGTCTTGAGCAGGTAGACCTTTCCGTTGCCCACGGCCATATCCTTTGCCTCGGTGATGGTGGTAGAAGTGCCGTCGGCGAGGTTGACGGTCTGGAATTCATTGCCGCGGTCGGCATAGTTGCCCCACGAGATTACGAACACCTTGCCGTCGGCCTCGGCGATGAGGTTGGGGTTGGGTGCCACGGTGACGCCCTTCTTCTCTTCGGTGAAGGTCTTGACGTCTACCACCACGAGGTTGGTGTAGTATTGGTAGGAGGTCTGCTGCGTGACGGGGTCGGTCACCGTCGCCCACGAGTTGGCGGCATAGATTTTGCCATCCTTGACGATGAGGCCTTCGAGATTGCCGGCCGAAGTGTGGAGGGTGCGGTCGATTTCGAGAGTCTTAGCGTCGAGACGTGCTATGTACCCGCCGTAGAATGTGGCATAGATATAGCCGCCGTCGGCTGCGATGTATCTCACTCCTCCCTGAAGGTCGGGAGTCGAGGCAAACGACATTCGTGCCTGCTCTACGCCTGCCGCATTGAGTCGGGTGATGTAGTTCGACCCGTTGACGGCGATGTAGATGTTTCCGTCGGAGGCAATCATGTCTTGGGCGTTGTCGCCGAGCATCACGCCGTTCTGTGTCTTGAAGAGGTTTTCGATTGTCGCGTCGGTCGAGGGCGAGAAGAGGGTGAGCGATGTGTTGTTCATGCCCCATGTGCCCTGATTGAGCACGTAGACGCGCTCGCCCGAGGGGATTTCCACCTTCGAACCGAGGTCGGTGAAACCGTTGTCATCGTCGTCGCTGCATGCGGTGAAGGTGAGCGCCGCAATCAGGCAGCTCAGCGGGAGGAGTGTTTTCTTGTTCATAGTTGAAATTGAGCTGTTATTCGCCAGGAGCGTCCCGGCATTGGATAGAATTTGATTACTTCATAACTTGTGTTGCCGAGGTTTGTCACCTCTGCCCGCAGGGTCAGACTGCACGTGCGCAGCTTCACTTCGCGGGTCAGCGCGAGGGTATGCTCGGCATAGGCTCCGATTTCGTTGGCGGGGATGTTCTGGGCCATGTAATAGCGTCGGCCCACACACATCACCGAGTATCCGACGGTGAGCCACGGTGTGGCTACGGTCAGCCCGACGTTGCCGCTGAGGCGCGGGGTGTAAGGCAACTGCTGGCGATAGTTTTTCGCTTTCGGGTCGGTCAGGTCGATGGCTCGTTGCAGGGTCATGGCTCCCGTCAGTCCGACGTGGATGTCGGCGGGGAGGGCGAAGCCTGTGGCTGCTGTCAGGTCGAGTCCGCGGATGTCTACGCTGCCGAAGTTGACCATGCTCCATGTGTAGGTGGTCGGGATGGCCACGATTTTGTTGCTCACCCGGTTGTAATAGGCATCGGCCGTGAGGGTGAGATACTCCATGGCCGGGAAGAGGGGGCGGCTCCATGTCAGGCCGACTCCCCACTCGTCGGCATCCTCGGGGCGAAGTGTTCGGGTGCCCACGCGGTCGTAGTAGAGGTCGGTGAACGTCGGGGCGCGGAACGTGCGCTTATACATGGCGCGGACGAAGAAATCTTCACCGCCGAGCGGACGCAGACTCAACGCCACAGAAGGTGTGGCTCGGGTCAGCGGCTCGGGGCGTGTGCCTTCGTCGACGTGTTCGGAGATGTGGGTCAGTGTCACCCCTGCGTCGGCTCTCAGCATTCCTTTGCTCCAGCGTGCGCTCAGGGCGCTTATCGAAGTGTAGCGGGTGGGATTGGGACACGCGGCCTGGGTAGAGGTGAGCGTGGCTATCGCTCCGTCCTGCGCGGCGGCTATGGTCAGTCCCCTCAGAGGCGTCCATGTGGCTGCCGCGCTTGCATATCCCTCGCGCTGGGTGTGGCGGGTCTCGTAGACGCCGCCGGCAAACTGCGGACCTTTCTCATTGTCGAGGTTGAAGCCCGATGCGAATTTTGCCTGCGCTTCGACGCGCCATTTCTCGGCGGGGGCGAAACGGTAGCGGCCCTGGACGAAGTAGCTGCGGTCGGTGAGTCGCTCGGTCGAAACGGGATTGTAGAGCGTCACCGCCCCCGGCAATCCTCGGCGGCTCCAATAGAAATAACCTTTCACGGCCAGCGTGCCCTCCATGCGGGTGTCGGCATAGATGTTTGCCTCGGCATGGGTGCTTTCGATGTCGGCGTTGGTGCGCCGCTCGCGCAGGGTCTGTGTGGCGTTTTTGATTGTGAAGGGGTAGTCGCCGTCAGAGCGCAGGTAGTCGCCGTCGAGCGAGATGGTCACGCTGCCTATTCGTCGCCCGATGCGTATCCATGGCGACACGGTGCCCCATGCGCCGGCTTTCACCGAGGCTTGAAGAGCCGTTTTGCGTCCATGTCGGAATTCAGGGCGGGAGGCTGTCACGGCCAACACCGCCGCCGAGGCGTGGAGGCGTGCCGGACGGAGCATTTCAGTCTGTTCGCCTACGGCCAGCGAGAGTGTGGCCACATTGTCGAGCGAGAGACGGCCTATGTCAATCTGTCCGCCCGAGGTATTTGTCATGGCCACTCCGTCATAGCTCACGGCTGTGTGTGTGGCGCCCATGTTGCGCACCGACACGGTTTTCAGTCCCCCCAGTCCTCCGTAGTCTTTCACCACAGCTCCCGCAAACCTTCGCACGGCATCAGCCATATCGCTCACACCGAGTTTCCGCAGTCCGGCCACGTCGAGAGTCTGCACGGGGGTCGCCGCCGTCACCGGGTTGGTTGTGCGCCGTGCGCTCACCTCAACCCCTCCGAGCGAGAGCGTGTCTGTCGGTTCCGCCCCCATGGCCGCAGCCGGGAGCAGACAGAGCAGGATATTTCTCAAAAGTGGCGACATAAAAAATTGCGGGCCTCGTTGAAGAGATTGGTGAGTTTGGTCGGCTCATCAGTCTTCGGGGGAGACACGCATCTTCGGCCTGAACGCTCCCCAAAATCTATGGGGACGGCATAGCCTTTTTATTGTGTGCGTCTTGATGTCTTATTACCCGAAAACGTCAAAACCGCATTTGCCGGCGTTGTTTTTCGCCGTAGTATTTAAATATGTATAGAGCGGAACGTTCAGCAGGTCTTCTGACTTATCTCCCGAGCCTTTCTGTGGGGGGCTCGTCCGTCGTCGCCGCCTTCCCGCCCGTCAGGGCAGTGGCGTGGCCTCAAGTTGAGTGGGCCTGTAGCTTCGACGTAAGATGACTTCCGAGGCCATCTCGCGGAGAATCACAGCAGCGGGTCTGTCGGGGAGTCTCACCCCGTTCCCTTTTCATCGGCTCGCAAGCCGACACTGTCATTCCGTCCGCAAAGTTATGAACAATATTCCAAACCGCCAAATTTCGCTCGTGATTTCTTTGAAAGTGTCGGAAGTGTCCGGGTGTCACAGCTGTCCCAAGCCGGAGGCGTAGCTTGGGACATGTGGGACAACGGGACACTTGGGACAACCGGGACAATCGGGACGCGCTCGTTTCCAAAATTCTTTGCCGAGCCAAGTGACTTAATCAATTCTCCATTCGACATTCAAAATTAATAATTGTTAAATCTTTGCCCGTCCCGACAAAAATAGCTACCTTTGCAGTCGAATTTTGAAGAAAGCCGTGTCGCGGCTTCCCCGTGTGATGGGAAATTAAGACTCCTTTTCTTCAAAGGAAACTCAATTTTTAGTAACACAACACATTACAGATTAACAAATGAAGACCTATCAGCTCTCAGCCGAGCCCCGTACCGACCTCGGCAAGAAGGCAGCCAAAGAGCTCCGCAAGCAGAACCTCATCCCCGTCGTGCTCAACGGTGGCGAAATCATCGACCTCCCCTTCACCGGCACCCTCAAGCCCGGCGAAAAAATCGTTGAAATCAACGCCGACAAGACCAAGGGCCTCATCACTACCGACCTCACCGTCAAGGCTGAGGATGTGCGCAAGCTCGTCTTCACTCCCGATATCTTCGCTATCGAACTCGACGTCAACGGCGAAAAGCGCAACGCTGTCCTCAAAGACATCCAGTTCCACCCCGTTAAGGACAACATCCTCCACATGGACCTCCTCGAAGTCAAGGAAGACAAGCCCGTTGTGGTTGAAGTGCCCGTCAAGCTCGAAGGCCACGCCGAAGGTGTCAAGGCCGGTGGTAAACTCACCCTCTCGATGAAGAAAATCAAGGTGAAAGCTCCCTACACCCTCATCCCCGAGCGCGTTGTCATTAACGTTGACCACCTCGGTCTCGGCAAGACTCTCCAGATTGGCGAACTCCACTTCGACAACCTCGAACTCATGAACGCCAAGAACGCCGTTGTCTGCGCCGTGCAGCTCACCCGTGCCGCTCGTGGTGCTCAGGCCAACGCAAAATAAGCATTCCCAAAGCTCATCTCTCCCGACCGTCTCTACGATGGTCGGGATTAACCTTACTCTTGACCGGTCGTTCACAGCAGATTTTCCCTGCCGTGGGGCCGGTCAATCTTTTTCATAAATCCAAAGAATGAAATATCTCATCGTGGGTCTCGGCAATATCGGTGCCGAATATCATCTCACTCGCCACAATGCAGGTTTTATGGTGGTCGACCGCCTCGCCGAAGCTGCGGGCGCTACGTTCTCCACCGACCGCTATGCCGACGTGGCTCGCATGCGCGTGAAAAACGCGCAGCTCGTGGTCATCAAACCCTCTACCTACATGAATCTCTCGGGAAATGCCGTCCGCTACTGGCGCGACAAAGAAAACATTCCCGTAGAAAACATCCTTGTCGTGGTCGACGATTGCGCGCTCCCATTCGGCGCCATCCGTCTGCGCCCCTCAGGCAGCGACGCCGGTCACAACGGCTTGAAAAACATCGCCCAGATGCTCGGCACTCAGGCCTACGCCCGTCTCAAGTTCGGCATCGGCAACGATTTTCCCCGAGGCACGCAGATTGACTATGTGCTCGGCAAATTTCCCCCCGAGCAGCTCGAAGCCATGACCGAACGCATCGACGTGGCCTGCGATGCAATACGCACTTTCTGTCTGGCCGGTATTCAGACAGCTATGTGTCAGTTCAACAATAAGTAACACCTCCACTCACTCCATCCTCCCCTCGATATGAACGAAGTCAGAGTAGACAAATGGCTCTGGGCCATGCGTGTGTTCAAGACCCGCACCATTGCCACAGATGCCTGCAAGAAGGGCCGCGTCCTCATGGGCGGACAGCCTGTCAAACCATCGCGCACCGTCAAACCGGGCGACATTGTCGACGTGCGACGCCCGCCCGTCACCTACACTTTCCGCGTCAAGGCAGTGACCCAAAACCGACTCGGAGCCAAACTCGTGCCCGACTATATGGAAAACCTCACCCCGCAGAGTCAGCTCGACCTGCTCGACGTGGTGCGCATTTCCGGTTTCATCGACCGTCGCAAAGGTCTCGGCCGTCCCACCAAGCGCGAAGGCCGCGACCTCGCCCGCTTCACCGAAGACATCTCCGACGACGGCTGGGATGTTGATTTCCTCGACGACGACGACGATTCCGAAGACTGATATTTGGCGTCCCGCTGTCCCATTGTCCCATAGAACACTTACGTCCGGGACATTGGGACACCGCGACATGCGACGTACCACCGCCGCCATGTACGGACGCACCTTCGGCACGTAACTCATGCACGGAGACGTAATCATTTATCCCACAGGTGATACACACGTTCCGACATAGTCGCGCAATCATTTATCGTTTTTTTGAACTTACTTATCCATGTCAAACACACCGCGCTTCACGTCGCTTCAGGCACTCCGCGCCATAGGCGCAGTGCTCATCTTCATCCACCATTCCGGACTGCAAGGTCCGCTGGTCATGTCGTTTGGCGACGCCGCCGTGTGCTGGTTTTTCATGCTGAGCGGGTTTGTCATGTCGGTGCGCAGTGACGCCCTCTCAATGCCTGATGCGCAGTTTGCCGAGTGGTGCAGTCCGCGCGACATTGCCTCGTTCATGGTCTCGCGTCTGCGCAAAATCGCCCCTGTCTACTATGCCACGCTGCTAGTCATGCTTGCCCTCGCAGCCTTTGCCGTGCCGTGGCCCTCAATCCTCTTTCCTGTGCTGATGCTTCAAAGCTGGGTACCATCGCGCGACGTATTTTTCGCCCTCAACGGCCCCGAATGGTTCATCAGTTCAATCCTTTTCTGCTACCTTCTCTTCCGTCCATCCCTGTGGGCCGTGCGCCGTCTCGGCTCCCGACTTCCCGCAGTGTGCGCGGTGCTCTTCATTATCTATCTGGTCGTTGTGGCCACACTCCCCGACGATTGGGTGCTCTTCGGTGTCTACATTTTCCCGCCGATGGAGCTTCCTGCCTTCCTGCTCGGCCTGTTGGTCAGCCGTCTAGTCCCGCGCTTCTCACAATTGCGCCGATACCCCTCCGCCTCCATCGCCGCAGCTTTCCTCCTTATGGCCGCGGCAATGTTCGCCTACCGCTTCATACCCACCCGCTTCGGCCTCTCGCTCTACTGGTGGCTACCCACAATGCTGATGCTTACCATCCTTGCCTCAACCGACTCAGTCCGTTGCGCCGCCACACGCATCCTACACTTTCGCCCACTTGTAGCCCTCGGCGACGCCTCAATGATTTTCTACCTCTGCCACATTCCGTGGATTTACGTCACCCGCATTCTCCTGGGCAAAGCATCCCTCTTCCCATCGCCCGCCATAGTTATCCCCGTCTCAATCCTCCTGCTCGCTATCCTCTCCATATCCCTCAACCGACTCCTCCGCCGCCACTAAACCTCATCTGTCCCATTGTCCCACGGGAAACGCCCACGTGGGACAGTTGGGACAGCTACATTGAGGTGCAGAGGGCGGAAAGGGCGTGAGTGGTGGTTTCAACAAATTCGGGCGAGGAAAGATGACCAAGGATGGCTTCGCGGAGAGTGTCGGCTGTGAATGTGCGTCCTGTACCGAGGAGTCGGCGTCCCTCTTCGAGACCGTGCAGCAGAGTGTAACGCAGGTAGGGAGTATAATAGGGATATGAATGCGAGAGTTTCGCGGATGCTTCCGTGGCAAATCGCGTAAGTCCCTCCGGCGTGGCTTCGTCGAGGGCGGCAAACATTTCTTTGACGGGCGTGAATATGGCAGGCGGGGCAGTCGCGGCGTGTTCGGTCACATACTCCTTGAGCAGTTCGGGGTTTTCGGCGAGGTAGGGACGGAAGCGCAGAACGATGGCGCAGTAGTCGGCAACGACGTCGGCTATGGTGTAGCTCGACAGAGGGTCGGAGGCCGTGGACGCCGTGAACTGCGGGCTGCAAATCACCTCGACAAAATCGCGGGGAAGGCGCACATTGTAGAGGGGGAATGCGTCGGCAAACAATGGCGCCATCTCGGCAGGCTTAAACCCGGCAATCCCACACCCGATGCGGGTGACGAGAAAGGTGTTTTGGTCGCACTCGCGGGCAAAGGCCGTAAACTCGTCGACGTAGGGGCGGATGGCCTCGACGCCTCCGTGCATGGTGGGAATGGCATACGACTGTCCCTGCAGGCCTGTGCCTTGACCCCACACGGCGCCGAAGCGAGCGTGGGCCAAACGGGCAGCTCCTCCGCCGTGCATACCTTTCAGATTGCTCCCGAATACGAAGATTTCGTCGGGTTGGAGAGTAGAGATACGTTCAGGTGTGAATTTCATGTGTGGTTGATGAAAAGAATGACGCCCGGCTGCGTCAGTGAGACATTAACAGGGCCGGGCGTCAGGTAAGACGATTATTCAGAGTCGCGGGCGAGAGATTAGAGACGTGCCTTGATGGCTTCGGTCTCCTTCTCGTAGCCGGGCTTTTCGAGCAGGGCAAACATGTTGCGCTTGTAGTCTTCGACGCCGGGCTGGTTGAAGGGGTTGACACCGAGCATGTAGCCGCTGATGCCGCAGGCCTTCTCGAAGAAGTAGATGAGCTGGCCGAGATACTTCTCCTCGATGGCGGGGAGGGTGATGAGGATGTTGGGCACACCGCCGTCAACGTGGGCGATACGGGTGCCGAGTTCAGCCATCTTGTTGACTTCGTCGACGTGCTTGCCGGCGATGTAGTTGAGGCCGTCAAGGTTTGCTTCGTCGGTGGGGATGAGCTTCTCGTGACGCTGTTCGGCCACAGAGATTACGGTTTCGAAGATGGTGCGCTCGCCATCCTGAATCCACTGACCCATCGAGTGGAGGTCGGTCGAGTTGTCGACGGCTGCGGGGAAGATGCCCTTCTTGTCCTTGCCTTCGCTTTCGCCGTAAAGCTGCTTCCACCATTCTCCGAAGTAGTGGAGTTTGGGGTTGTAGTTGACGAGGATTTCAATTTTCTTGCCGGCGTTGTAGAGGGCGTTGCGAGTCTCGGCATAGAGGAACGCGGGGTTGGCCTCGTCGGCTGCGGCGGTGAGTTTTTCCATTTCAACAGCGCCGTCGATGAGAGCGCGGATGTCGAAACCGGCCACGGCGATGGGGAGCAGACCTACGGGGGTGAGCACTGAGAAGCGTCCGCCTACGTTGTCGGCGATGACGAAAGTCTTGTAGCCCTCCTCGGTGGCCAGACGGCGGAGTGCGCCGCGCTGAGCGTCGGTGATGGCCACGATGCGCTTGCGGGCTTCCTCAAGGCCGAGCTGATGTTCGAGCTGTTCCTTGAGCAGACGGAAGGCGATGGCGGGTTCGGTGGTGGTGCCGCTCTTCGAAATCACGATGATGCCGAAGCGCTTGTCTTTCAGGTATTCCTGAAGTTCGTAGAGATAGTCTTCGCCGATGTTCTGACCTGCGAAGAGCACTTTGGGGTCGCCGGCCACACCGGGGCGATATGAAGCGAAGCTGTCGGAGAGAGCCTCGATTACAGCCTTTGCGCCGAGGTATGAGCCGCCGATGCCGATGGCCACTACGGTGTCGCAGTCGCGGCGGAGGGCTTCGGCTGTGGCGATGATGTCGTCGAGCAGTGCGTCGGTGGTCTCCGAGGGGAGGTTGACCCAACCCAGGAAGTCAGCGCCTGCGCCGGTGCCGTTGGCTACTTTGTCGAGAGCCTCAGTGGCTGCTGCGTCGAGATGTTTGATGTCGTCGGCCGACACGGTGGCCATGACATCTTTGATGTCAACATGGAGTGTCTTCATGTCACTACTTTTATAAAAGGTTTTGCTTTAGAATTTCGATGCTTATTAGTAATGTGTGGCGCCTGCTCAGACAAACCATTTTCCGAGTGCCCGCATGGCGCGTTCAGCCTTGGCGTGGCGGTAGAGTATGTCGTAGACTGTCTCGAGGATAGGCATTTCCACTCCATACTTCTTGTTGATTTCGTGGATGCATTTGGTGCCGTAATACCCCTCGGCGGTCTGCTCCATCTCCATGCGTGCGGTGGGCACCGAGTAGCCTTTGCCGATGAGCGAACCGAAATTATGGTTGCGCGAGAAGTTGGAGTAGGCCGTGACGAGCAGGTCGCCCAGATAGACCGAGTCGCAGATGCAGCGCGGGGCGGGGCACACTTCGTCGACGAAACGCTCCATCTCGCGGATGGCGTTGCTGACGAGCATGGCCTGGAAATTGTCGCCTCCCTTCATGCCGTGGACTATGCCTGATGCTATCGAATAGACATTCTTGAGCACGGCGGCATACTCGATGCCTTCCACGTCGCTCGACGGGATGGTGCGCACCTGCGGGGCGTTGAGCAGACGTCCGAAGGCCTCGGCGTGGAACACGTTGTGACACCCCACGGTGAGAAACGAAGGGCGGTCGAGGGCCACTTCCTCTGCGTGGCACGGACCCGCTATGACGAGCACTTTCTCGGCATCAACCCCGAAACGGCGCACCATGTAGTCGGAGATGATTTCGTTGTCGCCCGGCACGATGCCTTTCACTGCCGAGATGATGGTCTTGCCCGAGATGTCGACGGTGATTTTGTCGATGTGGCTCTTGAAGTAGGGCGACGGCATCACTAACAGAAGTGTGTCGGCCCGGCTCACCACATAGTTGATGTCTGACGAAAACTCGATGCGCGAGATGTCAAACTCTACGTCGGTCAGATAGGCCGGATTATGACCGAGACGTTTGAAATCTTCGATTCGGTCGTCGCGGCGCATATACCAGAGTATCCGTTCGCAGTTGCGCAGCAGCAGCTTGGCCAACGCCGTGGCCCAGCTTCCGCCGCCCATCACCGCTATCTGTTGGAATTCCATGGAGTAGTTTGATGATTATTCAGAGAGGATTAGGTCTTAGAGGGAGAGAGTGACAGAGGTCTCGGCTCACTCGGCTTCTTCAGTCTTGGGAGCGGCAGCCGCGGCGGCTTCCACCCACGCGCCCACCACGTCGGGGGTCGGGTTCTTGAGCTGAAGTTTGTATTTCTTGTTGATGCCGAGCAGTTCCTGCACGAGTTTGCCGGGCACTGCGCCTGCCAGAGCCTCGACGGTGAGGAAACCGGCCTTCTGCACGGGAGCCACCCATTCCTCGGGCACACCGATGGCCACGAAAGCCTCGGGACGGTCGCGGCGCACGGTTTTCTCGGGACGCATCTGCGGGAAGAAGAGCACCTCCTGAATGGTGGATTGTCCTGTCATAAGCATCACCAGACGGTCGATGCCCATGCCCATGCCCGATGTCGGGGGCATGCCGTATTCGAGGGCGCGCACAAAGTCAGCGTCGATAATCATGGCCTCGTCGTCGCCCTTGTCGGCGAGCTTCATCTGCTCGACGAAGCGGTCATACTGGTCGATGGGGTCGTTGAGCTCCGAATAGGCGTTGCAAAGTTCCTTGCCGTTGACCATCAGCTCGAAACGCTCTGTAAGTTCGGGGTTCGAACGGTGGCGTTTGGTCAGAGGCGACATCTCGATGGGATAGTCGATGATAAACGTGGGCTGGATGTAATTGCCCTCGCACTTTTCGCCGAAGATTTCGTCGATGAGCTTGCCTTTGCCCATGGTGTCGTCAACTTCGATGCCGAGCGAGCGGGCGGTCTGACGAAGCTGCTCCTCGTCCATGCCGCTGATGTCGATGCCGGTGTGTTCCTTGATGGCGTCAATCATGGTGACGCGGCGGAAGGGAGCCTTGAACGAGATGATGTTGTCGCCCACCTTGACTTCGGTCGTGCCGTTGACGTCGAGGCAAATCTTCTCGAGCAGACGCTCAGTGAAGTCCATCATCCAGTTGTAGTCTTTGTAGGCCACATAGATTTCCATGCAGGTGAACTCCGGGTTGTGAGTGCGGTCCATGCCCTCGTTGCGGAAGTTCTTGCCGATTTCGTAGACTCCGTCGAAACCGCCCACGATGAGGCGCTTCAGATAGAGCTCCGTGGCTATACGCATGTAGAGGTCGATGTTGAGCGAGTTGTGATGGGTGATGAAGGGACGGGCGCTCGCACCGCCGGCTATCGACTGGAGTGTCGGGGTCTCCACCTCCATGTAGCCGTGGTCGTTGAAGAAGGAGCGCATCGAGTTGAGCACCTTCGAACGCTTCACGAAAATCTCTTTCACGCCGTCGTTGACGATGAGGTCGACGTAGCGGCGACGGTAGCGGAGTTCGGGGTCGTCGAAAGCGTCGTAGGTCACGCCGTCCTTCACCTTGACGATGGGGAGGGGGCGCAGCGACTTGCCCAGCACGGTCAGCTCCTTGGCATGCACCGAAATCTCGCCCGTCTGGGTGCGGAACACGTAGCCGCGCACTCCGACGAAGTCGCCGATGTCGAGCAACTTCTTGAACACCACATTATATAAATCCGTATTCTCGGGGTCGGGACAGATTTCGTCACGGTTGACGTAGACCTGAATGCGTCCGGTCGAATCCTGAAGCTCCATAAACGAAGCTTTGCCCATGATGCGGCGGCCCATGATGCGGCCTGCCACACACACCTCGCGCTGAGGGGCATCGTCGGCAAAGGTTTTCACGATTTCGTCGGCATACGCATCCACCGGATATTCGGCTGCGGGATAGGGGTCGATGCCGCGGCGGCGCATTTCGTCGAGACTGCCTCGACGCACAATTTCCTGTTCGCTAAGTTCGAGAATATTTATGCTCATGTCTTGTGTCTAAGTTTGCTTATGGATAAGGGCGGCTCGCAGAGCCACACTATTAGGGAAATATCGGCAAAATTAAGAAATTTTCCCCGCGATAGCAAACAATTCCCTCCGTAATTGACCTCGCAGTGTGCTAAAAAACCTAAAACTCCGCCCGCACGGCTCTCTGTCCCGCTGTCCCACTGTCCCACGACACGCCTCTGGCTTGGGACATCAGTGACACTTGGGACACCTCCGCGCTTCTTCAACATTCCTGCCCGACCCAAGCGACTTCGCCGATTGCATAAATCAGTAACGCCACCGGGATTTTCTCAATCGCGGCGGCGCTACACAATCTTTTACTACTATGAGGTATGTATCATTTTTATCCGATACAAAATTACTACATTTCTCCGGTCGGCGAAATACCGAAATTCAATGATTTTTCGCCCGGGAGTCTACCCACATTTAGTGAGCGCGAAGCCCTGCGGCCGCAAATCAGTCGGTCATCAGCGTCTTTTCTATCTCGGCCACTTCCTCCTGAAGCTTCTTTTCGAGGGGAAGGCGCTCGTCGATGAGACGGCAGGCGTAGAGCACGGTGGCGTGCGTGCGTTGCAGGCGTGCGCCGATGGCCTTGAGGGGCATCTTGGTGTGCTTCTTGGCCAGATACATCACCATCTGACGCGCGTCTGACACCTCGCGCTTGCGGGTCTTGGTGAAAATCTGGTCGGCATCGAGTCCGTAATAGGTTGCCACGGTCTTGGTGATGGTCTCGAAGTTGAGCGTGCGGCGGTTGAGTTTGACGGCGTTGGCAAGCACTCGGCGGGCCAGGTCGACGGTGATTTCCTTGTTGAGGAATGTGGCGTGAGCTAAGAGCGACACCATCACTCCCTCGAGTTCGCGGATTGACTCGGTGACGTTAGTGGCCAGATAGTCCATCACGTCGGGAGGGAGCACCAGACCGTCGCGACGGGCCTTGCGCTCGAGCACCTCGCGGCGCAGCTGATAGTCGGGCTTGTCGAGGCGGGCGGTCATACCGCTTTTGAAGCGTGAGAGGAGGCGTTCTTCCATACCCTCCATTTCAGAAGGGCAGCAGTCGCTCGACATGATGAGCTGTTTCGAGTTCTGCTTGAGGTGGTTGAAGATGTGAAAGAAGGTGCGCTGGGTCTTATCCTTGCCGATGAAGTCCTGAATGTCGTCGATGATGAGCGTGTCGATACTCTGGTAGAAGGATATGAACTCGTTGACCTTGCTGCGCTGCACGGCGGCGGTGTACTGGCTCTCGAAGAGTCGCGCCGTGATGTAGAGCACTCGTGCGCGAGGGTCGCGTTCCTTTATGCGGATACCGATGGCCTGAATGAGGTGGGTCTTGCCCACACCGCACGAACCAAACACAAACAGAGGGTTGAACGTCTGCAGTTTGGGGTCGTTGGCTATGGCCTCACCGATGGAGCGAGCCACCTTGTTAGACTCCGAAATGACGTAGTTTTCGAAAGTGTAGACCGGGTTGAGCTGCGACTCGATTTCCTCGACAAACTTCTCGCGGAAGGGGTTGGACGACGCGCCGGGAGCCGGCTTGACCACCTGCGACGGATGCGCGCTGTCTACGTTGACATGCGTCGTGGGGTCGCCCGCTACGATGGGAAACTCATATATAAGATGTATGCCGTTGCCGAAGACGCGCTTGAGCGATGGACCGAGGACTTTGAAATAGCGCTCTTCAAGCTGCTCGGAGAAAAACTCCGACGGACAGGATATGGTCAGCACGTTGTCTTTCATCGAGAGGAAAGACAACGGCTCAAACCAATATTTGAATTGTTCAGCGGGGATAATGTCACGAATTATCTTCAGACATTCCTCCCACTTCTTAGCGTATTCGGTCTGCATCGCTGGTTTTGTAATATTCTGTAGGTGGCTATACGGCTACAAAATTCCGAAAAAAAAAGCTAAAAATCAAGAGCCGAAAAATTTGTATTTTCAGAAATTATTACAATATCCTGAATTTCAGAGAAATAACCCGCGCGCTCGAAATTTGCGTCATCTTTTTGCGCCTTTGCGGTTTAAGCGGTTGATAGTTAGGTAGTTGCAAAAGCAAACCTTTTCGTCCTTTCTCACATTAAAAAAGTTATAAACATATGTCGTGTGTCTGATTATCAGAGAATTAACATGTGTTTGCAAATTAAAACATTAAAAAATGTGAAAAGATTTCGCTTATTCCTGACCTTTATTCGCCTCGCGAGTGAAAACCACCGTCGGCGTCCTCCCCGACGCTATGCCGAGACGTCGCGCCGAAAAATAGACGCCCGGGGTTGAAAACGAGCAAAACCCTCTGTCGAGGGGGAGGATATTGTATTCTCGCACCCCGGCACGCATCGCCCTCCGGCGCATCGCTTCATAGAGCGAGACGTGGGGACGCGCCGCTCCCTCAATCCTGACCACCGCGCCATCCTCCTCGAAACGTTCGGCCACTTCCTCGCCCACTTCGAAAGCCTCGGCCGAGATGTGAGGGCCGCACGCCACGACGATTTCCTCTCGCCGGCTTCCGAGCCCCACCATGGCCTCAATGGTCTTTTCAACAATTCCTCCGGCCATCCCGCGCCAACCTGCGTGAGCCACGGCTATGACACCTCTCCCGTCGGCGGCGACCACAGGCACACAGTCGGCCGTACTGATGCAGAGCGCCACTCCGGGCATCCGCGTCACCAAAGCATCCACGCCTTCGAGCTGCTCCGCCCCGACGGGAAGTGAGTCGATGACGCGCACCTCTGTCGAATGGGTCTGACGGGGTATCACGAGCCTATCAGCGCCAATGCCTAACTTTTCGGCAAGTCTGCGCCGGGCCTCGCTGACACGTTCCGGCGAGTCTGACGTGTAGTGACACACCGAGAAACCTGCGTATGGACTGGCAGCTTCATCTTCGGCAATTCCGCGCTCGAAGGTCATGGCCACCGAACGCCCGGTTTCAAATATAATATGTTGTGTAAGATTGTGTGGCTTCATACTAATGCAAAATTACGCAAAAACTCCGAATGTCCCAAGTGTCCCGCTGTCCCGGTGTCCCACGACACGCCCCCGGCGTGGGACAGAGCCGTGACAGCCGTGACACTTTCCTCATTCTCGGCAACCCCATGCAACACGGTGTCTATTCAAAATTCCACATTCTTGGCCGAGCCAAGCGACTTTGTCGATTACCCCATTCAAAATTCAAAATTAAAATCGTACCTTTGCACCCTGAAAACTCAGACCTCTATGAAACTCACTTCTGCGCAATGGAAAGGCCATGCAGCAATGCTCGGCGCCAATACGATGTGGGGACTCATGTCGCCCGTGGCCAAAATGGTGATGAGTGCCGGCGTGGTGTCGCCTCTCCTCATGACTGACTTCCGCATCGTCGGAGCCGCCATCCTCTTCTGGATAGCCTCGCTCCTCCTCCCCCGCGAACACGTGTGCCCGAAAGACAAACTCCTCCTTGCCGGAGCGGCTGTGCTCGGCATCGTCACCAATCAGGGTTGCTTCATCTTCGGCGTTGGCTTCACGTCGCCCGGCGAAGCCTCAATCATCACCACCACTATGCCCCTGTGGGTCATGGTGCTCGCCGCCTTCGTCCTGGGCGAACCCATCACACTCAAAAAGGTCGGAGGTATCGTGCTCGGCGCTTCGGGTGCCCTCCTGCTCGTGGCAAGCTCGTGGGGTAGTGGTGCCGTGGTCAAAGGCGACAATCCGCTCCTCGGCGACCTTCTCGTGCTTGCCGCGCAGCTCAGTTACGCCACCTATCTCACTTTCTACAAAAACTTTATCCGTAAATACTCCGTCGTCACCCTGATGAAATGGATGTTCACCTTCGCGGCCTGCATCATCCTTCCCTTCTCCATCCCCTCGATACTTTCGGCCGAATGGTCCGACATGGGAGCGGCCGAGTGGTGTGGCGTGGCCTACGTCGTCGGGTTTGCCACTTTCGTGGCCTACATCTGCATCATGATAGGTCAGAAAGCCCTGCGCCCCACGCTCGTAGGTATGTACAATTATGTCCAGCCCATTGTAGCCACCTGCGTAGGCATCTACCTCGGACTGGACCGTTTCACCGCCACAAAAGCCGTGGCCGTGGCGTTGATATTTTCGGGCGTATGGCTCGTGACCGTCTCACGCGCCAAATCCGTCAGTCAAGCTTGAGCACGGCGAGGAATGCCTTCTGCGGCACCTCGACCGAACCAATCTGCTTCATGCGCTTCTTGCCCTTCTTCTGCTTTTCGAGAAGTTTGCGCTTACGCGAGATGTCGCCGCCGTAACACTTGGCGGTCACATCCTTGCGCACGGCCTTGATGGTTTCGCGGGCTATGATTTTCGCGCCGATGGCGGCCTGAATGGCTATGTCAAACTGCTGGCGCGGAATGAGTTCCTTCAGTTTCTCACACATGCGTCGTCCGAACGTGACGGCATTGTCAACGTGGGTCAGCGTCGACAGGGCGTCCACGCTCTCGCCGTTGAGCAGGATGTCGAGCTTCACGAGCTTTGAAGTGCGGAAATCGTGCAGGTGATAGTCAAACGACGCATATCCCTTCGAGATAGATTTGAGCTTGTCGTAGAAGTCTATCACGATTTCGCCCAGAGGCATGTCGAAAATCATCTCCATTCGGTTGCCCGAAATGTATTCCTGCTTCACCAGCTCGCCGCGCTTGCCCAGACAGAGCGTCATAATCGGACCGATATAGTCGGCCGCCGTGATAATCGAAGCACGGATGTAGGGTTCCTCGATATGGTCGATAAGCGTAGGCTCAGGGAGTCCGGAAGGATTGTGCACCTCGGTCATGTTGCCATGCTTGTCATACACGCGGTAGCTCACGTTGGGCACCGTCGTGATAACATCCATGTCAAACTCGCGTCCCAGACGCTCCTGAATGATTTCCATGTGGAGCAGCCCGAGGAAGCCGCAGCGGAAACCGAATCCGAGCGCCATCGACGACTCCGGCTGAAACGTCAGCGACGCATCGTTGAGCTGAAGCTTTTCGAGCGACGAGCGGAGGTTTTCGAAATCTTCCGTCTCGATGGGGTAGACGCCCGCAAACACCATTGGCTTCACCTCTTCAAAACCCTCGATGGCCTTCTCGCAGGGACGCGCCACATGGGTTATCGTGTCGCCCACCTTGACCTCCTTCGAAGTCTTGATGCCCGAAATGATGTAGCCCACATTGCCCGCCGAAAGCGTTTCACACGGCTGCATGTCGAGCTTGAGCACACCTATCTCGTCGGCGTTATACTCCTTGCCCGTGGCCACGAACTTCACGAAATCGTTCTTGCGGATGGTGCCGTTTTCGATTTTGAAATAAGCTATGATGCCGCGGAACGGATTAAACACCGAGTCGAAAATCAGCGCCTGAAGCGGTGCCTCGGGGTCGCCCACAGGTGCGGGGATGCGGCGGATGATGGCCTCGAGGATTTCGGGCACACCTATGCCGGTCTTACCCGACGCGCGTATCACCTCGTCGGGGTCACACCCCAGAAGGTCGACAATCTGGTCTTCCACCTCGTCGGGCTTCGCCGAGTCCAAATCCACCTTATTTATAACGGGGATAATTTCGAGGTCGTTGTCGATGGCCATGTAGAGGTTTGAGATGGTCTGCGCCTGGATGCCCTGCGAAGCATCGACGATGAGCAGCGCACCCTCGCACGCAGCTATCGAGCGCGACACCTCATACGAAAAGTCCACGTGTCCCGGGGTGTCAATCAGATTCAGAGTATACTCTTCGCCGTCGAGCACATACTTCATCTGAATGGCATGGCTCTTGATGGTGATGCCTCGCTCGCGCTCAAGGTCCATGTCGTCGAGCACCTGCGCCTGCAGGTCCTTTCCGGCAACGGTTTTCGTAAATTCCAGTAGGCGGTCGGCAAGCGTACTCTTGCCATGGTCTATATGGGCTATGATACAGAAATTGCGGATACGTTTCATGGCTGCAAATTTAGACAATTTCGCGCAATTTAGCAAGTTTTCCCTCCTAAACCATCCTTCGCAAACCCCTCAAACATCCCCACTGAACATTTTTTTCGAAAAAAGTTGCCCGAAAATTTGGTGGGAATAAAAAAAAGCCGTAACTTTGCACCGCAAAACCAAACAAATGGTGAGCATAGCTCAGTTGGTTAGAGCGTCGGATTGTGGTTCCGAAGGTCGTGGGTTCGACCCCCACTGTTCACCCTCAAAGAGTCTGTCACATCGGCAGACTCTTTTTTTGTCCCGCTGCCCCATTGTCCCACCGTCCCACGCTGTCCCACGCCCCGGCCGCCATGTATGCCTCGGCCGCCATGTACGGACGAGCCTTCGGCACGTTTCCCCCGCACGGCGAGATAATCAATTATCATACAAGCGATATGCGCATAGATAATCATTGTTTTTTCGCCACGGAGACGCTGCGCACCACCAACATGCCAAAGGCATGTCCGTACATGGTCGCATAAACATTCGGGTTTTTCGTGACCTTATGCCTGAATTATGTTATCCCACGCTGTCCCCTGTCCCGCTGTCCCCCGCACAGCGAGATAATCAATTATCATACAAGCGATATGCGCATAGATAATCATTGGGACTTTTCGCCATGGATACGCTGGGCACCACCAACATGCCAAAGGCATGACCGTACATGGTCGCATAAAAATTCGCGTTATTTCGTGGCCTTATTCCTGAATTATGTTGTCCCACCGTCCCACGACACGCCCTCGGCGTGGGACAGCTGTGACATCCTCCAACATTCCCCATTCCCCATTCCCCATTCGCAACATTCCCCATTATATATCTCTCTCGGGGCAATAATGTGGCCGAAACGACGTTGTTCTATAGAGAGGAAACGACCCCGCGGGTCGGCGTCCCTCCCACAACACTCTTATGCGACAATTCTTCTGCTACATAACAATGATGCTCGCCGCGCTTCAGGCTGTGGCGCAGACGTCCGGCGGAGCCTACGGTTGGCTCAACGTCCCCTCGTCGGTGCTCGAATATGCCCTCGGCGGGGTCAACATCTCCAATATTTCCGACGATGTCAACGACGCCGAGCGCAATCCCGGTCTGCTCGGTGCCGAGGTGGAAAATCAGCTTGGCGTCAACTACATGCGCTGGATAGGCGAAAGCAATTTCGCCGGCGTAAAATACGGACACTCGGCCGGCGAGAAAGGGGCATGGATGGCCTCGGTGGAATACTTCGGCTACGGCACCATCAAGGGCGCCGACATCAACGGTGTGCTCACCGGCGACATTTCGCCCAAGGATATGAAATTCGGCGTCACCTATGCCCACGACATCAACGACCGTTGGCGAGGCGGCGCACGCCTTGATTTCCTCTATTCGAGCTACGACCGCTATTCGGCCATGGCTCTCGCAGCCACTCTGGGCGTCAACTACTTCAACCCCGAAAGCGACTTTTCGCTCTCTGCCGTGGTGACAAATCTCGGCGGTCAGGTCAAGAAGTTCTACGACCGCTCCGACCGCCTCCCCGTCGACGTGCGCCTCGGTGTGTCGAAACGCTTCGGCTCATCCATCATCGGAAGCATCACGGCCTGGAACCTCACCAAGTGGCACCTGCCATACTACGACGCCGGCGACGGCACGCAGCAGACCGAGAGTGAAGTGAAAGACTCCTTCGGCTCCAACCTGTTCCGCCACCTCGTGTTTGGCCTCCAGTTCGTCCCCTCCGAGCGTTTCTATGCCGCCCTCGGCTACAACTATAAGACCCGCACCGACATGTCCACCTACAAGCGCAGTTTCCTCTCGGGCTTTTCCATCGGAGCCGGGCTCAACACGCGCGCCTTCGCTTTCGGCGTGGCTCTGGCTCAGCCTCATTCGGGCGCAATGACTGTCATGCTTAACATTTCAACCAAACTCTATGAGTTCTGACACAGATAAAATCATCATAGCCATCGACGGCTATTCGTCTACCGGCAAAAGCACCATGGCGCGCGCGCTCGCGTCGACCATCGGCTACCGCTACATCGACTCGGGCGCTATGTATCGTGCCGTCACCCTCTGGGCCATGCGTCACGGCCTGATTGGCGCCGACGGCTCTGTCGACACCGAGGCTCTTGCCGCAGCTCTTCCCGCCATCAAGATAGATTTCGCTGTCAGGCCCGACGGCTCGCAGCTCACCACCCTCAACGGCGAAGTGGTGGAAAGCGCCATCCGCACCCTCGAAGTCTCGGCCCATGTCTCGCCCGTGGCGGCAATCCCTGCCGTGCGCCATGCCCTCACCCGGATGCAGCGCGAGATGGGTGCCACCAAAGGCATCGTCATGGACGGACGCGACATCGGCACCACCGTGTTTCCCCATGCCGAGATGAAAGTGTTCTGCGACGCTTCGGCCGAAAAACGAGCCTCCCGCCGTCTGCTCGAACTTCAGGCCAAGGGCGAGAACGTCAGCTATGACGAGGTGCTCGAAAACGTCCGCTCGCGCGACTACATCGACGAGCACCGCGAGGAAAGCCCCCTGCGCTGTGCCCCCGACGCCGTGCGCCTCGACAATTCCGACATGACAAAAGATGAGCAGAATGCCTTCCTGCTCTCGCTGTTCCACAACACCATTGCCCGACTTCATGCCAACGGTTGAGATTGACGCCCGCTCCGGATTCTGCCACGGCGTGGTGACAGCCATCCGTAAAGCCGAGGAGGAACTGAGCCGCACCCCCGAGCCTCTCTATTGCCTGGGCGACATCGTCCACAACGGCGACGAAGTGGAACGCCTGCAGCGTGCCGGTCTCGCCACCATCACCCACGCCGACCTCGACCGTCTCCCCGGCGCTCGTGTCCTGCTCCGCGCCCACGGCGAACCCCCCTCGACCTATGCCAAAGCTGCCGAAAAGGGCATCGAAATTGTCGACGCCACCTGCCCCGTGGTGCTTCGCCTCCAGCAGCGCATCAAAGCCACCTATCAGGAGTCGCTCGCCTCGCCCGAATCGGGATTGCAGATTATCATCTACGGAAAGGCCGGCCACGCCGAAGTCAACGGCCTCGTCGGACAGACCGACGGAACGGCCATCGTGGTCGAAGACCTCTCGCAGCTCGACGGACGCATTGATTTCTCGCGCCCCATCGCCCTCTACTCGCAGACCACCAAGAGCCTCGAAGGCCTCGCAAGCATGGTCAGCGCCATCTCCGAACGCATGCACCCGGGCGTAGAATTTCGCAGCTACGACACCATCTGCCGTCAGGTGGCCAACCGCGTGGCCCATCTGCGCGAATTTGCATCGGCCCACGACGTGGTGCTTTTCGTGGCGGGTGCCAAGAGCTCAAACGGCAAGGTGCTGTTCAACGAGTGCCGCGACGTCAACGCCAACACCTACCTCATCTCGCGAGCCGCCGACTTCTCTCCCGCATGGATAGCCGGAGCCGAGACCATAGGCATTTGCGGCGCCACTTCAACCCCCCGCTGGCTCATGGAGCAGGTGGCCGACGCCGTCAAAGCCGTCATCTGAAATTCAGCCTCTCCCATTTTACATTATACTTATGAAAGATTTTGTAGCTATTGACGTCGAAACAGCCAACTACGAGCGCACCTCCATATGCAGCATCGGTGCCGTCAAGGTCAGAGACGGTCAGGTGGTTGACACTTTCTACGAACTCGTCAAGCCCGAACCTGAATACTATGTGCGACGCTTCACCGAGACCATCCACGGCATCTCGATGCGCGACACCGAAAACGCCCGCACTTTCGACGCCGTCTGGCGCGACCTCCATCCCTGGCTTGAAGGACTCCCTCTCGTGGCCCACAACAAAGCTTTCGACGAAGGATGCATCCGTGCCTGCCACCGCGTCTACCGCATGGACTATCCCGAATATCCCTTCTACTGCACCTACCTCATGGCACGCCGCGCCATACGCAAACCCGCCATCGGCTCCTATTCACTCCCCGTAGTGTGCAGCTACCTCGGCATCGAATTTTCCGACCACCACCAGGCCCTCCCCGACGCCATGGGCTGCGCGCAAATCTGCCTCGCCCTCACCAATTGACCCCGCCGTCCCACGACACCCTTCCGCCGCGCAGGGGAATCATTTATCATACAGAAGATAAGCGAATATGTAATCGCGGAAATTTTCATCATAAGAGACGCTGCGCACCTCCTACATGCCAAAGGCATGTCCGTACATGGCGACGTAATCTTTCGCCCCTGCGACACATCCGCTTATTCCTGAATTTGGTTGTCACACGCTGTCCCACTGTCCCACGACACGCCATCGGCGTGGGGCATATGGGACAGCGTCCTACTCAAAATCCCCCATTAATGGCAACCTTCCTCACTTTCCCGCCCTTGCGCACGATATAGATGCCCGGGGTGAGTGATTCGGCATTGACACGCACACCATGGAGGTTGAAATATTCAGCCGGAGCATCGACATCTTCAGCCCCCTCATCAATTACAATCTCGTCAATTCCCGACGGGTCGGGCGTGACGGTCACCGTACACACAGCCACGTGCGGGCATCCGTAGTCGTCCTTGCACGAATACCACACCACTGCGCTTCCGGCCCCGTAAGCATAGAGTTCACCGCCTGCGTCTATAATCGCCACATCCGTGTCCGAACTCTTCCACGCCTGATTTCTAATCACTACATCGGCATCCTTAGTCACGGTGGCCTTCAGAGTGGTCCTCTTTCCCTCCATCAGCGAGAGGGTGTTTTGGCTTAGCGTCAAATCAGCCCCGCCCATCTGGAGAAATTTCGAGAAATACATATTCCAGAGTTCAGAAGCGTCATAGGCACTTTTCGCTCCGCGAGGCACATAGATGGTCAAGTCTGACGACACCCCATCAAACACATTCTGCTTAAGTTGCTGCGGCTTGTCACGATGGTCGTAGAGAGCCTCCAACTTTGAGCAACCCTTAAATGTCTCCGGCGGAAGTGTGCTTAAGCTTGCCGGGAGTGAGATACGACTCAGTGCATTGCACCCATTGAAAACACCGTTGCCCAACTCGGTCACCCCTTCGGGAACCACCATCTCCGTGAGCGCTTCGCAATATCCAAACGCGCCCTCTCCGATTGAGGTGACAGTCGTGGGGAGGACTATTGTTGTCAAATTACGGCAATATAGAAAGGCTTGCTTCTCAATCTTTGTCACTCCGTAGGGAAGGGCAACTTCCGTTAATTTGGTATCATCAAAGCACCGTTCCGGTATTACCTTTATCAGTGGAGGTAGGGTGAGAGTAGTCAGGCCACAGGAGTTAAACGCACTTTCACCCAATTCTTTCAACCCGACGGGAAATTTTATTTCGGTCAGCTTAGAGCAAGAAGCAAAAGCTGATTTTCCGATGGAGGTCACCGTTTCCGGCAAACGGATTTCTGACAGCTTTTCACAATTCCAGAATGCCTTCTCTCCGATAGCAGTCACTGCATCGCCCATGGTCACTTTCTCTAACATAGTGTGACCCGCAAAAGCTCCTGCCGTGATAACCGTCACACTCGACGGAATGTTGACCGAACGCTTCACATAAGGCACGAAAATAATGTTCAGCTTATCGTAATCGTAAAGCACACCGTCATTTGCTGAAAAATAACGGTTGCCCGAAGCCACTTCAAACTGCTTCAGCGAACGACACCAAGCGAAAGCCTCTTTATCAATCCGCGAAAGAGAAGCCGGTATAACAACATCGCTGATGGATGTGCAACTACCGAAAGCCTGCTCTCCAATCGCTTCGAGTCCATCCGGCAATTTGATATCGCTAAGACTTTCACAAGCGGTAAACGCTGATTTTCCAATCGTCTTCAACCCCTCCGGGAGTGTAATATTTGAAAGCTTCGTGCAATTATTAAACATACCCTCAGGTATCGAAGTCATGTTGCTCGGAAGAGTGACCGACTGCAACTGACTGCAATCCGAAAACACATAGGTGCCGAATTCCTCTACCACGGGAATGGTGAAACCCGAAAAACCGATACAATAAGCAAAGGCATTATTTCCGATTTTGCGAAGATTCCGGCTGAATATTATCTGTGTTAAACCGTCGCAACCCTCGAAAGCATTGTCGCCTATCTCAGTCACAGTCGAAGGCATCGACAACGAACGAAACTTATTAAGGTAGCGGAAAGCTTTGGGAGCAATCGACGTGACCGTGTACGTGTTCCCGCCATTTGTCACCGTCTCTGGAATATTGATTGCATCAGGTTGATCTCTATTCGAAGCCACCGACACCTCTTTAGGATTTTCAGACGTCACTGTGAAAACAAACACATCGGCTTCAAACGTGTCGCCGACGGCGCCTCGCGTCACGAGAGTGACAGCGCAGGCCAAAAGGAAAATGAAAATTCTGCCCATAGTAAATTATAATTACTGGTTAAAATGAAAAATCTCCGTGCGTCTGAGTATGCTAAGCGTAAGATGACGAAATCAATCTACCCGGCAAACCATCCGTTTGCAAAGTTATACAAAATACATTTTAAATACAATAGTTATAAACCTAATTAACATTCATTAACCCATTCACTGCTGTCCCACCCGATTGCGTCCCTTGGGACATCTGGGACACCCATCCCCAGAGGGGATGAATTTCAAAGCCCCACGAATTCATTCGTGGGGAAACGTTCTATCACTCAAGAACATCCCTGAAGGGGATGAATATTGCCCCGGCAGCTGTCCTACGACACTCCTTCACCCCGAGATAGTACAGGTATCTTCCCGCTAATCGTCTGATTTGCAGGTAGAGACGCGCCATGGCGCGTCTGCAGCAAAGATGCACAGCGCCGCGGTCAATTCGCCCTCGTGGGTCTCCGCGGACGTGCCATGGCACGTCCCTACCCGCTAATGCCTGAATTATGTTGTCCCACGCTGTCCCATTGTCCCACGGGACGCCTGCGCTTGGGACACTTGGGACGGCGTTTCTATGCCTAAAAAACATTTACGACTATTGACGTGTGTATCGTCTGTAGGATAAATGATTATGTGGCCGTGCAGGAGAAACGTGCCGGAGGCACCGTCCGTGCATGGAGGCGTATGTGGCGTGTCGTGGGACGGTGGGACAGGGATTTCAGGGGCGGCGGAGGAGTTGGGTGGCGAGGATGAGGGCGCGGGTGGTGGCGGAGGCTATGACGCGGCTGCGTGAGCCGGTGAAGTAGGCGGTTTCGGAGACTACGTTGGTCTGGCCGTCGCGGGTGATGGCGGCTGCGATGCATACCATGCCTACCGGTTTTTCGGGTGTGCCTCCTCCGGGACCTGCTATGCCCGAGGTGGCCATGGAGAGGGTGGCGCCTGTGGCTGCGAGTGCTCCGCGGGCCATCTGTTCGACTACGGGGATGCTGACTGCGCCGAGGGTGTCGAGGGTAGCGGGGTCGACTCCGAGGAGACGCATTTTGACGTCGTTAGAGTAGGAGACGACACCTCCGGCCACGACGTCGCTGGCTCCGGGGATGAGCGTGAGGGTGTGGGCTATGTTGCCTCCGGTGCAACTTTCGGCTGTGGCTATCGTGAAGCCTTCGCGACGTGCTTCGGCAAGGAGATTTTCGGCGGGAGTGACGTCGGAGTCGGCGAGAAGTGCGGGGCCTACGAGGGCTTTGATTTCTTCGGCAGCACGGGCCACCTCGGCTTCGATGAAGGCTTGGTCGGTGTGCGTGCCGTCGATGCGCAGACGTATCAGGCGGGGTTGAGGGAGGTAGGCGAGGTGGAGGTGAGGGGGAAGGGCGGCTTCCCACGAGGCGAGGTGTTCGGCGAGTGCGCTTTCGGTGTAGTCGGTCACCATGAGGGTGGCGTGGGCGAAATGGTCGGGGCTTGGAAAGCGTCGTTGCAGTAGGCCGAAAACCTCGGGGAGCATTGTTTCGGTCTCGAAGGGCACGCCGGGCATCGTGACGAGCACTTTACCCTCCGGGGTCTCAAACCACATGATAGGAGCCGTGCCGACGCGGTTTTGAATGACGCGGCACGAGGTGGGCACCATGGCTTGGGCGCGTGTCAGGTCGTTGAGTTTCATTTTGCGACGGGCCACGAGGCGTTCGACGTTTTCAAGCACTTCGGCGTTTTCGTAGAGTTCGCCTCCGAAGCGGCGGATGAGGGTCTGCTTGGTGATGTCGTCTTTCGTCGGGCCGAGGCCACCGGTAGTGATGACGGCGTCGGAGGTTGCGAAAGCGCGGTCGATGGCTGTGAGGATGGCGTCGGCATCATCTCCGACGGTCTGGACGTCGGCCACGCGCCAGCCTGCGGGGCCGATGGTGCGTGCTATGGCTGATGTGTTTGTGTCGATGACTTGTCCGAGGAGGATTTCGTCGCCTATTACGATGACAGAGAGATTCATGTGGTTGAGAAATTAGAGGGGCGTTGGGGGTCAGACGTTGACGCGGGCGTAGGGAGCGAGGTCGTAGGGGCAGAAGTCGCGGTCGAGATATTTGTAGTAGCCGGCTATTGCCACCATGGCGGCATTGTCGGTGGTGAAGAGTCGGGGCGGGATGAAAGCGGTGAGGCCGCGGCGACGGCAGAACTCTTCGATGGCTGCACGCACTCCCGAGTTGGCCGAAACGCCTCCGCCTATGGCAACGGTCTTGACTCCGGTCTCGCGGACGGCCTTGGCGAGTTTGTCGAGGAGGATGTCGATGATGGTTTTTTGGAGCGAGGCGGCAAGGTCGGCCTTGTTGCGTTCGATGAAATCGGGGTCGGTCTTCAGATGGTCGCGCAGGGTGTAGAGAAACGAGGTCTTGAGGCCACTGAAACTATAGTCGAACCCGGGGATGTGGGGCTTTGCAAACTTGAAAGCTTCGGGATTTCCTTCGGCAGCGAGGCGGTCGATGTGCGGACCGCCGGGGTAGGGGAGACCCATGACCTTAGCGCATTTGTCGAATGCTTCGCCGGCGGCATCATCGATGGTCTGACCGAGGATTTCCATGTCGTTGTAGGCGCGCACGAGGATAATCTGGCTATTGCCACCTGAGATGAGCAGACAGATGAAGGGATATTCGGGCACGGTGTCGGTCTCCTCGCGGCGGATGAAGTGGGAGAGGACGTGGCCGTGGAGATGGTTGACGTCGACAATGGGGACACGCAGGCCGAGGGACATGCCTTTGGCAAACGAGGTGCCCACGAGGAGCGAGCCGAGCAGACCGGGGCCGCGTGTGAAGGCGATGGCCGAGAGGTCGGAGCGGCTGACTCCGGCACGGCGCAGGGCTGTGTCGACCACGGGGAGGATGTTTTGCTGATGTGCTCTCGAAGCGAGTTCGGGCACTACGCCGCCATATTCGGCATGTACATCTTGAGAGGCGATGACATTGCTGAGCAGGAGGCCGTCGGCTATGACTGCCGCCGACGTGTCGTCGCATGACGACTCTATGCCGAGGATGATGGTTTTCATTTAACGAGAAGTGAGGAGGGAAATATTAATTTGGAATGGGGAATGGGGAATGG
>JAIDCC010000092.1 GCA_029056055.1 Duncaniella sp. | reverse complement strand
GCGGAGGGGAGACCGCGGGCGGAGCTGAAGCCCCGCCCCACCTCCAAAAAGGCTGACGCGACGAGGATGGAGGCGGAGAGCCGCGGGGGTTAGGACCAGCGGCGCGTCTGGAGGTCGGCGGCTTTGGTTTCGGCGGGGTTGTCGGCGGGATGCCAGAAGGGGTGGTGTCCGATGGTGTCGGGCATGAATTGCTGGCGGACAAAGTGGCCGGGATAGTCGTGGGCGTATTTGTAGTCGCGGCCGTAGCCCATTTCTTTCATCAGGGCGGTGGGAGCGTTGCGCAGGTGGAGCGGGACGGGTTGGTTGCCGGTTTCGCGCACGAAGCTTAGGGCGTCGTCAATGGCCATGTAGGCAGAATTGCTTTTGGGCGATGTGGCCAGGTAGATGGTACACTCGGCGAGGGGGATGCGTCCCTCGGGCCAACCGATTTTGTGGATGGCGTCGAAAGTGGCGTTGGCGAGGAGGAGCGCGTTGGGGTTGGCGAGGCCGATGTCTTCCGCCGCGAGGATGAGGAGTCGGCGAGCGATGAATTCGGGTTCCTCGCCCCCGTCAATCATTCGTGCGAGCCAGTAGATGGCGGCGTCTGGGTCGGAGCCACGGACGCTCTTGATGAAAGCCGAGATGATGTCGTAGTGCATCTCGCCGTTTTTGTCGTAGGCCGCGGGGTTTTGCTGGAGGCGGTCGGTGACGGCCTGGTCGTCGATGACGATGGTTTCGCCCTCGGGGGTAGACTGGTCGAGAAGGTCGATGATGTTGAGGAGCTTGCGCGCGTCGCCGCCGGCAAAGCGGAAGAGGGCAGTGGTCTCGCGGATGTCGATGCTCCGCGAGGCGAGGTGGGAGTCGTCGGCCACGGCGCGCCGCAGGAGTTGGTCGAGCTGCGGTTCGAGGAGCGGGCGGAGGGTGTAGACCTGAGCGCGCGAGAGGAGCGGGCGAATCACCTCGAACGAGGGGTTTTCGGTGGTAGCGCCGATGAGGGTGACGATGCCGCTTTCGACGGCGCCGAGCAGGGAGTCCTGCTGGTTTTTTGAGAAACGATGGATTTCGTCGATGAAGAGAATGGGGCGCCCTTTGGTGAACATGCTGCGTGCGTCGGCGCGGCACTTGTCGAGCACCTCGCGCACTTCCTTGACGCCTGAGCTGACAGCCGAGAGGGTGTAGAAGGGCACGTCGATGGCCTGCGAGATGATGCGGGCCAGAGTGGTCTTGCCGACGCCGGGAGGGCCCCAGAGGATGAAAGAGGCGATGTTGCCGGTGAGAATCATGCGGCGTATCACTCCGTCGGGACCGACGAGGTGTTCCTGACCGATGTATTGGTCGAGATTCTGCGGGCGGAGGCGTTCGGCAAGGGGTGCGTTCATAGTAGAATTATTGAGCATGTTTATTCCTTAAACGTTTGGCGGGCTGAAATAGTATCTGCCGCGGAGAGGGTGGGGGAGGGGTATAGGATGAAAAAACGGTTAAAAGAGGTTAAAATATGCGGCCGAGGGACGATGATAATGAATTTTTGAGTAATTTTACGAGGCATAGCCGCGTGCGAGAGTCGCCACGGGGCGAAGTGCGCCATCAAAACCTTCGAATCGACGACCGGGCTGATGTAAAGATATCTGCCTGAAAAACTTTTTTAAAGAAAGTATAAACATCTAAAGTGTTTCGGTTGTTAGAAAAGTAAGTAAGTTCCAAAAATAAAACGATATATGTAAATAAAAATTTCTTGAACAATAAAACTCGTCCTTTTTGGATGCTTCGTGCTTGTCACTCAGTTGTGTAGCGCAGCTACACGCCTTCGTTCCTCGCACAAATCATCTCAAAAATTACTTCGTTTTATTTATTCATTTATTTTTCTCACTTACTTAAACTCACATCAACGTTAAAACGCAACAATTATGGCAACGAAACCCCATCAGACCGGCACGCCCCGCATGATGCAGAATATATTCGGCATCATGATGATAGTAATCTATCTCGGCATGGGCGCCTTGTTTTTCTTCGGATTTTTTGATATACTTTTCCCCACGTGGGGCTGGGTGCGCTGGGTAGGCGGCGGCTTGTTTACGGCTTATGGTCTGTGGCGTGCCTACCGTCAGTTTGCAGGCATCGACCCCGGCTACGGCAATACGCGCGACGACGAATAAGTAACACTAACGCATACTTATGAAAATGAAACTCAACGTAATGACCTCGCTTGCAGCAGCCGTCGCGATAGCGGCGGGGCTGACGGCGTGTGGCGGCGGCGGCGCCAACCAGAAGCCGTCGACCATGGCCAAGATAGCCTGCGACGAGAGTTTTGAAACAATCTTCGAGCAGGAGGTCAACGTCTACGAATACATCTATCCGAAGGAGGATGTGATGGTCTACTACGTGCCCGAGCAGGAGGCAGTCGACTCGATTCTCGCCATGGACGGCGTGAAGGGAGCCGTGCTGACGCGCCAGCTGACGGAGCAGGAGGTGGGCTACCTGCGTTCTCACAAGAAGGTGGTGCATCAGCAGAAGATAGCCGTCGATGCACTGGCGCTGATTGTCAACCCCGCCAACCCGGTAGAGATACTTTCGAAGAAGGATATCGCCGAAATCCTGTCGGGCGAAGTGACGAGATGGGACCAGGTGGAACCCTCGAAGCTCGGCGAGATTCAGGTAGTGTTTGACCACGCGCAGTCGTCGACAGTGGCCTACATGCGCGACTCACTCCTCGGCGGCAAGCCTTTCGGTCCCAACGTGGCGGCTGTGAAGAGCAACCCCGAAGTGTTCAAGGCCGTGGCCTCAAACAAGAACGCCGTCGGTGTGATAGGCGTGAGCTGGGTGGCTTCCGATATGTCGGGACGCCAGATGTCGGTAGAGGAGATGGCGCAGGCCGTCGAGAAGAGCGACACCACGCAGCTCGATTTCTCGTCGGACGTGAAGGTGCTCAAAATCCGCGGCAACGACGAAGTGACCGCCTACCGTCCGTATCAAGCCTACATTTTCGACGGGTCATACCCGCTCTATCGCTCGGTCTACATGGTGAGCACCGCCCCCGGCGGAACCGTGGCCCACAGATTCTATAGCTTCGTGACCGGTTTCCAGGGTCAGAAAATCATACAGATGAGCGGCATTCTGCCCGCCACCGTGCGCCCGCGCATGGCCGTGGTGGAATGACGTGCCGACACTCCCGCGGGGGAGTCGCGACAATTGATAATTTTTAACGTGCGGAGCAAAATAAAACCTTGCCCCGCAACGTTATGTCCGGAGAGACAGGCACGGAGCGGCTCAGGCCCTCGCGCCCGCTCGTGACGGAAATAACCTGATTTATAACAGAAACTTAAAAAATCAATTATATTCACGATGAAATTTCGTACACTTTTCACTCTCTGCATGGGAGGCTTTGCAATGATGGCGTCGGCTCAGGGCGGCTATCAGGACGGCGTGGACTACTACAACGCCGACCGTTTCGAAAAGGCCAAGACTATCCTTGACCGCACCCTCAACGATGGCGGCACCGATAAGGCTATCAGCTACTTCTATCTCGGTTCGCTCGAACTGCGCGAAGGCAACAAGGCTGAGGCCGCCAAGAACTTCAACGCCGGTGTGGCCGCCAATCCCGCCAACGGCTACAACTACGTGGGCCTGGGACAGATTGCCCTGATGGACGGCAACAAGGCCGAGGCAGAGAAGCAGTTTAAGGCTGCGCTCGCCACCGATAAGAAAGACGCAGCGCTGATGGCCGAAGTGGCCCGCGCCTACTTCAACGTCGACCCCGTGGCTTATGCCAAGGAAATCGACAAGCAGATTGCCAACGCCATGAAGGTGAGCAAGAACAAGGAAGCCAAGGTGTACGTGCTCCAGGGCGACATGGTGAAGCAGAACGACCTCGGTCAGGCCGCAGGTTTCTACGAGCAGGCCATCATCTATGACGAAGAGGCCGGCAACATCAACCCCGAGGCTTACGTGAAGTATTCTAACCTCTACAACCGCGTAAACCCCGAATTTGCCATCAACAAGCTCAAGGAGCTCAACGAAAAGCTCCCCACCTCGGCACTGGCACAGAGCGAGTTGGCTGAAAAATATTATGACGCCAACCAGTTTACCCGCGCCGCCGAGCAGTATGGCAAGTATATCCAGAACCCCAACCACTTCCAGAGCGACGAACAGCGCTATTCGGGTCTTCTCTACTTCGGCAAGCGCTATCAGGAGTCGCTGGCCCAGGCTGAGAAGGTGCTCGCCTCCGACCCCGACAACGTCTACATGCAGCGCATGGTGATGCTCAACAAGTCCGCGCTCGAAGACTTCGCCGGCGCCGAGGCTGCCGCTCAGAAGCTCTTCGCCCACAAGGACGCCACCTTCACCACCACCGACTATACCACCTATGCCGAGGTGCTCAACCAGCTCGGCCGTCCCGCCGAGGCACTCGCCGCTTATGAGCAGGCCTTCGCCATCAACCCCGAGAAGAACCACGGTCTGCTCAAGGATATGTCGTCGATGTATACCAACATGGAAGACTATGCCAAGGCTGCCGAAGTGATGCAGAAATATGTAGACGACGGTCAGGATGTGTCGCTCAACGACTACTTCACCCTCTCCAACCGCTACAAGAACCTCGGTCTGTCGCTTCCCGAAGGGTCGCAGGAGCGCACCGATGCCGCCAACAACGGTATCAAGTATGTCGACATGGCTCTGGCCGATGCCGCCAACAAGGGCCCGCTCTACCGCAACAAGGCCACTCTGATTCAGGTGCGCGACGGTGGCGAAATCACCCCCGAACTCGTCGAGACCTATCAGGCCATGATTGCCGCCTATGACGAGGACCCCGCCAACCGCACCAAGTATGTGGATGCCTACAAGAGCGCGTTCAACAACATCGCCAACTATTACCTCAAGGCCGGCGACAAGGATAACGCCCGTCTCTACTTTGAGAAGTTCCTCGAAGTTGACCCCGAGAACGAGCCTCTCCGCGAGTATCTCAAGACTCTCAAGTAAGAAACCCATTTCAAGCGGTCTGCCCGAACGTTCGGGCAGACCTGCCAAACGAATATCTGTCTGAGACAGACAAGGCCACATCGGTGTATCAGCCGCCGTGCTGACCACACTGTGTTTTTCAAACCCTTCATCTCAGCTTGCACGCCCGCCACTTCCGGCGGGCGTTTTTCGTGTGCGGCGGTGGAGGAGAAGGATAAACCCCCTTCCACGACATTTGCTGACGTCGGGGAAGGGGGCTTGGTGTGGTGTTTGCGTGTTTCTCCGCTTAGAGCAGAAGGCGCGCCGGGATGCGGGCAAATCGCCCGATGAGACACTGGTAGCGGTAGATGAATCTGATGCGGAGCGGGGCATCGGTGAGGGCCAAGGTGCGGAGGAGGAGCGAGCGGGCCAGACGTGAGGCTTCAGGGTGGAGAGGGGCTTCGGCATGGTATTGCGCGGCAAGGACGGCTGCGCGGGCGTCGACCCAGCGGGTGACGCGACGGCCTAGGGCGGGGTCGGAGGCCACGAGGGTGCGGATTTTTGCGAGCGACGTTTCCCAACGTTCGGGATGCAGCGAGAAGAGTGTGCCGGTGATTGATTGCTCCTGCTGATAGGTGATGACCGTGGGCTCGCCCGGGACGCGCGCAAGGCGTGGTCGGCTGAGGAGGAGACGCACGCCAAGCTCGAAGTCGTTCCATCCGGCGAGGGTTTCGTCCCACCCTCCGACGGCTCTGACGAGGGCCGTGCGCACCACGATGCGTTGCGTGGAGAGCGACCCTCCGAAAATGTGATGAAACAGGGTGGTGCCGACCGAGTCGGGGGAGATGGTGCAGTAGAGGCGCCGCTCCGTTCCGTCGAGGAAACGTGCGGTGATGTCGCGGCCGAAAATGTCGGCCTCCGGCTTGGCGGCTATGGCGGCGGCGAAATCGGCTATGTGGGCGGGGAGCATTTCGTCGTCGGAGTCGAAGAACATGACGAAGGGCGCGGTCACGGCGGCGAGGCCGCGGTTGCGCGCCGGGCAGGCTCCCGGCTTGCGTTCGGCAAGGAGCGTTACCTCGGTGTCGGGATGAGCGGCGCGGTAGTCGTCGGCCCAGCGGGCCATAATGGCGGCCGACTCATCGGTGGAATTGTTGTCGACGAGGATGACCTGCGCCGGGCTGACAGTCTGCCCCGCCAGCGACGCGAGCGTGCGGGGCAGTGTGCCGGCGCGGTTGAATGCGGGGATTACTACGGCTATCGGGGCGACGGGGGTCATTTCCAAGTGGCGCGGAGTTGGTTGATGAGCGTGGCCGCTCCGCCTACCGAGCCGGTGTGCTGGAAACCGATGGCGGCGGGGTGCTGACCGGTAGCAAGCGGGGCGGAGAGCTTGACGTCGCCGCCTGCCGCTTCGGGCGAGTCGCTGCGGAGCGAGGCTTCGATTTTGCCGTCGGCAGCGTTGATGCTGACGTAGCAGGGAGAGCGGAAGGCTGTGGTGACGGCGGTGTCGGAGATAGGTGTGGCCACTCCTTGCTCCAGACGCACGATGGTGCATTCCACGGCTTTGTCGTGGTCGGGGGTACGCTCGATGCGCAGGGCGTAACCTGAGAGAGTTTCGGGGTCAAACATGAAGTAGAGGTCCATGTATTGTCCTGTAGCGCTGCCGAAGCCCTGACCCGCGGGTTTGGCGGGGTAGAGGGTGAGGTCGAGGGCAGCGGCTTTACACTTGGTGCGGTCGGGGCGATAGAACGCGCGGGCGCCGCGCACGGCTTGCACGAGGCCTTCACTCTGTGCGGCACCGTCGGCTCCGCAGCCGTAATACCATGCGTCGCGGCTGTTGTCGGCCACCCAGTCATATTTGTCGGTGTCGGCCGGCTTGTATGCGTCAAAGCTCCATGTGTCGGGCAGCGAGGTGCGGCGGTTTGCGGTGGGGATGAGGCTGAGGTCGGGGGCGTAGGCTGTGCGGTCGGCCGAGAGTGTGCCGAGGTGTCTCGTGGAGATTTTGGTGTCGAACGAAACTGTCACGGGCTCACCTTTTTCGGTGCCGTAGACCTGCGGCTCGACGAGGGCCACGATGTATTTGCCCTTATCGGCGCGAGTGATGTCGTAGGTGCGGGTCTTTGAGACGGGACCGCGTGCCACGGGGATGGCGGCTGTGATGTCGCCGGGGCGTTCGGAGCGCAGCCAGGTGACGATAGAGCGGTCGTCGGCATCCGCGGGGGCGTCGAGGGTGTAGCCGAGGGTGAGCTTACGGCCCGCTTTGTCGGCGGTGATGACGGGCTGCGAGGTGAAGAGGGGGGCGGGAGTGAGGTGGGGCGCGACGCTGACGCTGACACCTCCGCGCAGGCCGTCGGCGGTCGTGGCGTAGACCACTCCCTCAATGCGTTCGGGGTAGCGGTTGGCCGACACGATTTTCAAGTCGGGCGTAAGGGTGACGAAGTCAGGGAAGTCCCAGCGCACGATTTCGGGGCGGGCGTCGCTCTCGAATCCGCCCCAGAGGATTAGCTCGGGCGAGAGGGTGGCGGTGTCGTTCTGCGCTTTCAGGCGTATGTCGGACGGGGCGAGACGCAGCAGCGTGCCCGCTTCATGCGCCTGACCGAGCGGCTGCCAAAGCTGCGGGCGGTCGGCGTCTACGTCGTAGGGCTTGCCGTCGAGCGTCACGCCGCGCTGATAGCAAACGGTGGCCGACGGGTCGCGGGTCCATCTGATTGTGGCGTCGCCGTTGCCGCCGGGGGTGTGGAAGCGCGTGTCGATGAGCGTCACCATGCCCGGCACTTTCGTGAGATACTGCACGCCGCGTGTCAGCATCGTGATGTCGCAGTTGATGAAGACGGCGCCCGTCGGGGCTGTCGAATAGAACGGTTTCGAAGAGAAGAACGTAAACGTGCAGTCGCGGTAGACGGCGGTGCCGGTCAGGGCGTCGTCGGTGCACTCGAAGTAGCAGCCGTTGTAGAACGACATGCGAGCGCCGATGAGCGGACAGAGGTTGAGACGGCTGATGAAGCGGCAGTTGTTGGCCATCACGGTGCGTGTGCCGCTGCCGTAGTCGCCCCAGGGGCCGCCGGGGCCGGGGAGTTCGCAGATGCCAATCTGCGCCTGCACTATCGAATTGTTGCGCTTCTTGCGGCTCAGTTCGGGGCGGCGTGCGTAGTCGAGGTCGGCGTTGCAGTAGTTTCCGAAGGTCAGGTTTTCTACGGTCAGCTCCTCGCCGAGGAAATGGAGCATGGTGTAGTTGCCTATCGCGCCCTGCGTCTGGCCGCGGTTGACGGCAAACACCGTGGCCTCCGGGTCGGTGTCTGTTCCGGTAATCGTCAGGTTGCCGCATTCCACTTCTAATGCGAAAGGCACCGAGCGCCCCTCGGCGGGGAGCGCGGTGTAGTCGGCGTCGGGGTCGTCGAGCCAGTAGACGCCGGGGCGCACGGTTATCACGGCTGCCTCGCTGCCGTTGGCGGCGGCGAATGCCTCCTTCGCGTTATTATATATGTGGCGCGCGGTGTCGCTGGCGGCGAGGTCGGCGTCGAGAGTGATTTCTATAGGTGTCGCGGCAAAGCTGGCAAAGCCGGCGAGTGCGATGAGGGCGGCGAGTGTTGTCAGGATGCGTTTCATGGCGTGGCAGAGGGGTGCGATTTAAGGAATGGGGGTGTTTGCCGGGGCGGGGC
>JAIDCC010000091.1 GCA_029056055.1 Duncaniella sp. | reverse complement strand
CCTCCACACCCCCCTACCTTAAGCCATGAAAACTTATATCGCTGCCCTGCTCTTAGCTCTCGCGCCGCAGGCGGGAGCCCGCGAGAGGGTGAACCTCAATGATGCCGACTGGCGTTTTTCGTTCGGCCACACCGACCCGGCGCTCGACTTCGGGGCCGGAACGGAGTATTTCAACTATCTGACCAAGGCCAACTCGATACACAACGCGGGGCCATACGCGCGCGAGTTTGCCGACTCGGCATGGGCGCGCGTCAGGCTGCCGCACGATTTCGTCGGGATGCTGCCCTACGACTCGGTGGCCTCCCACTCGCACGGCTACAAGACCGTCGGCTACCGTTATCCCGCCACCTCCGTCGGGTGGTATCGCACCGTTGTGCCCATCGACTCGGCCGACGCCGACCGACGCATCACGCTGCGCTTCGACGGAATTTTCAGAGACAGCCGGGTGTTTTTCAACGGCTTCTATCTGGGAGGCGAGCCGAGCGGCTATGCCGAACAGGCCTACGACGTGACGCCCTACGTCAACTTCGGGGGCGACAACGTGATAGCCGTGCGCGCCGACGCCACGTTTGAAGAGGGGTGGTTTTACGAAGGGGGCGGCATCTATCGCGACGCATGGCTCGAAAAGTCGCCCGCCATACATCTCGACCCGCGCTCGATAGCCGTCGAATGGCTTCCGGTGACCCCCTCGGAGGGCGCAGGAGGCCGCGTGAAAGTGACTGGGCGCGTGGTCAACGATTCGTCGCAGGGACGCGACCAGGGGCTGACCGTAAGGGTGGAACTGCTCGATGCCTCGGGGCAACTCGCGGGAGGCGACTCGGCCTCGGCCATCTCGCTCCCTTCCGACCTTGAGGCGAAAGCCTCGGCACCGTGGGAGGTGACGCTCCGTCCGGCCGAGGTGGAGCTCTGGAGCCCCGATTCCCCCGTATTATATAATGTGCGCGTGACGCTCCAACCCGGCTCGGACTCGTCCGACGTCGAGGAGGTGACCACCGGACTGCGCACCATCGAGTGGAGCCCCGACAACGGGCTGCTGCTCAACGGCAAGCCCACCAAACTTCTGGGCGCCGACATGCACCAGGACCACGCCGGCGTGGGGGTGGCTATCCCCGACGCGGTGCAAATCTATCGCCTGAAGGTGCTCAAGGAGCTGGGCATGAACACTATCCGCACGTCACACAACCCCGCGTCGCCCTCGATGCTCGCCGCCGCCGACTCGCTCGGTTTCTTCGTGGTGGAAGAAAACCGCCTGTTTGGCATCAACGACTACCACGTCGGGCAGCTGCGCAAGATGATTGACCGCGACCGCAACCATCCTTCGGTGATACTCTGGAGCGTGGGCAACGAGGAATGGGGCGTGGAGTGGGACAAACGCGGCGCTCTCATCACCGACGAGCTGCGCGAAGTCTGCCACCGCCTCGACCCGACGCGCCTCATGACCGTGGCCACTTCGTCGGGCCCCACAGTGGTCGAGACAGCCGACGTGGCCGGCTACAACTACATCGTGCAAAACCCCATCGAGCGCCACCGCGCGCAATACCCCCGACGCATCGCGTTCGGCTCGGAGGAAACCACCGGCGCCGGCACCCGGGGCGTCTATTTCGACGACCGCGCCAACGGCCGGATGGCCTCGCTCAACCGCACCCCCGACACCCACAACGACTCGACGCTCAACCGCATAGCCCGCGGATGGAAGTTCTATCGCGACCGCCCGTGGCTCGCCGGCCTCTGCTACTGGACCGGTTTCGACTATCGCGGCGAGCCCAATCCGCTCTCGTTCCCCGCTACGGGGTCGGAATTCGGCATCGTAGACTACTGCGGTTTCCCCAAGGATGAGGCCTATTATATCAAGTCGCAATGGACCGACGAGCCTGTGCTTCATCTGCTGCCGCATTGGAATCTCGAAGGTCACGAGGGCGAAATGGTCGACATCTGGGCCTATACCAACCTCGACGAGGTGGAACTGACGGTCAACGGCCGCAAGATGGGACGGCGCAAGGTCAACCCCGGCGACTACGTCGCGTGGCAGGCGCCCTACGCTCCCGGGCGCATCGAGGCCAAGGGATACCGCGACGGCCGACAAGTGGCCAAGACGGTGGTTGAGACCGCCGGCGCGCCCGTCAAGGCCGAGGCCGTCGAAGCCTACGCGAAAGATGGTGTGACGGTGGTCAACGTGACGCTCCGCGATGCCCGCGGCCGTTTCACCCCGACAGCCTCGCCGATGCTGAGAGTGACCCTCGCCGAAGGTGCCGAGCTTCTCGGTGCCGGCAACGGCGACCCTGCTCTCCGCCACCCCGAACAGCCGTCGGCCTTCGCGACGCCCCGTCACGACACCGCCACGCTCTCCCCGACCGTCAGCCCCGACGGCTCGACAGCCTACTCTTTCCCCGCCTTCAACGGCCACGCCCAGTTTATCGTGCGCGGCCCGATGCCTGAAATCACACTCGAAAAATAAAGATATATATAATGATTGGAAAATTTCTGAACGCTGCGGCCGCTGCCGTGTGCCTGCTTGCCGGCGCGGCCTCGGTCAATGCCGAAAACTATCCCTACCGCTCTGACGCACTCTGGATAACAGTGCCTAACCACGACAACTGGCTCTACGCGACCGGTGACACCGCCACCGTCGAAGTGGAATTTCTGCTCTACGGCACTCCCCTGCGCGAAGGCACCATTTCCTATACTATCGGCGACGACAATCTGCCCGACGACACCACGGGCTCGGCTGAAATCAAGGACGGCAAGGCGGTAGTCAACATGGGCACCATGACCCGCCCCGGCTTCCGCGACCTCCGCCTATCGCTCGAAAAAGATGGCCGCCGCTTCTCTCACCACATCAAACTCGGTTTCTCGCCCGACTCGCTGCGCTCCTACACCGGCTGCCCCGCCGACTTCGACCAATTCTGGGCGCGCGCGCTCGAGGAAGACGCTCGCTTCCCGCTGCGCTACTCCGTAGAGGATTCGCCCCGCTACACCACCGACAAGATGACCTGCCAGCTCGTCAAGCTCGAGCTCCCCGACTCCTGCTCGATGTACGGCTACCTCTTCATTCCGCGCGGCGACGGCAAGTTTCCCGCCGTGTTCTGCCCTCCCGGCGCCGGCGTCAAGACCATCAAAGACCCTCTCTACCACCGCTACTACGGCGAGGGGGGCATGATAAGAGCCGAGGTTGAAATCCACGGCGTCCACCCCGAAATGCCCGAAGACTCCATCGCCGACATACGCCGCGAGATGGGCAACTACCTTGACTTCGGCCTCGATTCGCCCGAAAACTACTACATGCGCCACGTCTACCTCGGCTGCCGCCGCTGGCTCGACCTGCTCACCCAACTGCCTCAATGGGACGGCCGCAACCTCTTCACGCAGGGTGGCAGCCAGGGCGGCGCGCTCGCCATCACCACAGCCGCGCTCGACCCCCGCGTCACTGCCTGCTGCGCCAACCACCCCGCTCTCGCCGACATGAACGGCTACCTCGGCGACAAAACCGGAGGCTATCCCCACCACTTCCGCAAAAACCGCGACGAGGCCACTCCCGAGGCCATTCGCACGCTCGAATACTACGACGTGGTCAACTTCGCCTCGCGCCTCCGCTGCCCGACGCGCATGACCTGGGGCTTCAACGACAACACCTGCCCCCCGACCACATCCTACGAAGTCTACAACGTTATCACCGCGCCGAAGCACGCCCTCATCACGCCCATCAACGAGCACTGGACTTCGCCCGACACCGAGCGCGCCCACTACGAATGGCTCCGCACGCAGGTGAAATAACCCCCTGAAAAGCCCCTGCGGAGGGCTTGCGGAGCTTAGTTTTTAGCGAAACTTCTAAAAAAGTGTTAAAAATCGCTCGCCTATTTGCATAATGCAAGAAATAGACGTAACTTTGCATCCGCAAACCGCAACGGCCCATTCGTCTATCGGTTAGGACGCAAGATTTTCATTCTTGAAAGAGGAGTTCGATTCTCCTATGGGCTACAACGCTAATCATAAGCACTTAATCAAGCAATCAACAAGACATTCACCAGATGGCAAACCATAAATCATCTCTGAAAAGAATTCGTCAAATCGAATCGCGTCGTCTGCGCAACCGCTACTACGCCAAGACCGCCCGCAACGCCGTCCGCAACCTCCGCAAACTCACCGACAAAGCTGAAGCTGAAGCTGCATTCCGCAAAGTTGGTGCCATGCTCGACCGTCTCGCTTCGAAGAACGCTATCTCGAAAAACAAAGCCGCTAACCTCAAGAGCAAGCTCGCTCACCACATCGCTAAGCTCGCCGCTTAATCTCAGCGCGAAGCAAGTGATATCTAACGGCTTGGTTAAGATATAAAAGAATCATCTATACCGCGGAAGTCATGACGCCGAGTCGCCGACTCCACCGCAATGCAAAGATATTCGCTCCGGCCCATTCGTCTATCGGTTAGGACGCAAGATTTTCATTCTTGAAAGAGGAGTTCGATTCTCCTATGGGCTACCTTTTTAGTCACAACACACCTCCCCCCGAAGAGTCGTCAAGTTCAGCCTTGACGACTCTTTCATTTTTCCTCCCCAACTCACATTTTTGCACACTGCGCCGTGATATTTGCAAGAGTCAATTTAATTTTGTACTTTTGCAACGTGTTCGCCCCGCGGACACATATGAACGTTCAACCAGTAACATATCATGGAATTATCCGCAAACGAGCTGGCAGCTCTGACCGGCGGAGTTGTCGAAGGAGACGGCTCCGTAAAAGTCAGCACTTTCGCAAAGATTGAGGAAGGCACCCCCGGTGCCCTGTCGTTTCTCGCCAATCCGAAATACACCCACTACATCTACGACACCGACTCTTCCATAGTCCTCGTGCGTCGCGACTTCGTGGCCGAACATCCCGTCAAGGCCACCCTCATTCGTGTCGACGACCCCTATGCCACAGTCGCCCACCTGCTCGAAATGGTTGAGCAGCAGCAGAAAAAAGAGATGGCCTGCATCGAGCAGCCCTCGTTTGTTGCCGAGGGTGTCGACGTCCCCGCCGACGCCTACATCGGCGCGTTTGCCTACATAGGCCGCGGTGTCAAGCTCGGCCGTGGCGTCAAAATCTATCCTCAGGTCTACGTCGGCGACAACTGCGTCATCGGCGACGACACCATCCTCTATCCCGGCGTGAAAGTCTACAAGGAGTGCGTCCTCGGCTCGCGATGCATCATCCACTCCGGGGCTGTCATCGGCGCCGACGGCTTCGGCTTCGCCCCCGTCGACGGCCACTACGAGAAAATTCCCCAGCTCGGCAACGTCGTCATCGCCGACGACGTCGAAATCGGCGCCAACACCACCGTCGACCGCGCCGTCATGGGCTCCACAGTAATCGAAAAAGGCGTCAAGCTCGACAACCTCATTCAGGTGGCCCACAACTGCCACGTCGGACACGACACCGTCATGGCCGCGCAGGTAGGCCTCGCCGGCTCCGGCAAAATCGGCGCCAACTGTATGATTGGCGGCCAGGTAGGCATCGTCGGACACCTCCAGATAGCCGACGGCACCAACATCGGCGCACAGAGCGGCGTCAACCGCGCCACCAAGCCCGGCGAACGCATCATGGGCTCACCCGCCGTCGACATGATGGAATATGCCCGCGGCCTCGTCCACCTCAAACGCCTCGGCTCGCTCTACGAAACCGTAAAACGTCTCTCGGCAGAAGTCGACAAACTGAAAAAATAAATAACCTCACTAATATGAACCAGTTAACACTCGGTGGCGAGTTCACCCTCTCGGGCAAAGGCCTCCACACCGGCCTGAATATCACCGCCCGCTTCCTCCCCGCCCCCGAAAACCACGGCTACAAATTCAAACGCGTCGACCTCCCCGACCAGCCCGTCATCGACGCTCTCGCCGAAAACGTCATCGCCTCCAACCGCGGCACCGTCATCGGCAAAGGCGAAGCCACCGTCTCGACCATCGAGCACGCTATGGCAGCCCTCTACGCCGCCGGCATCGACAACGTCCTCATCGAAGTCGACGCCCCCGAAATGCCTATCCTCGACGGCAGCGCCCGACTCTACACCGAACAAATCGAAGCCGTAGGTCTCGCAGAACAGAAAGCCGACAAAGACTACTACTACATTCGCCAGCGCGTCGAATTTGCCGACCCCGAAACCGGCGCCTCAATCATCGTCCTGCCCGACGACGACTTCGCCGTCGACGTCAAAATCGACTTCCCCTCGGCCGTCCTCCCCAACCAGTTTGCCACACTCGAACACATCGCCGACTTCAACAGCCAAATCGCCGCAAGCCGCACCTTCGTGTTCGTGCGCGAAATCGAACCCCTCGTCTCAAACAACCTCATCAAAGGAGGCGACCTCGACAACGCAATCGTAATCTACGACTCCGCTCTCTCGCAAGACCAGCTCGACCGCCTCGCCGACCTCATGGGCGTACCCCGCAAGAAAGTCGACGAATTCGGCTACATCAACAACCGCCCCCTCGCCTTCGACAACGAGCCCGCACGCCACAAACTCCTCGACGTCATCGGCGACATCGCTCTCATAGGCCGTCCCCTCAAGGGTCGCATCATCGCCACCCGCCCCGGCCACACCATCAACACCAAGTTCGCCAAGAAAATCCGCCGCGAAATCAAGCGCCAAGAAGTTCAGGCTCCCATCTACAACCCCTCCAAAGAGCCCGTAATGGACAACATGCGCATCCGCGAACTCCTCCCCCACCGCTACCCCTTCCTCCTCGTCGACAAAGTCATAGAGAAAGGTCAGAACTACATCGTAGGCGTCAAAAACATCACCGCCAACGAGCCCTTCTTCCAAGGCCACTTCCCCCAGGAACCCGTCCTCCCCGGCGTACTCCAGGTTGAAGCCATGGCACAGACCGGCGGACTCCTCGTCCTCTCCACCGTCGACGACCCCGAACGCTACTCAACATACTTCATGAAAATCGACAACGTGAAGTTCCGTCAGAAAGTCGTTCCCGGCGACACCCTCATCTTCCACGTATCCTTCATGACCGAGCTGCGCCGAGGATGCGCCATGATGAAAGGCTACGCCTTCGTCGGCGAGAAAATCGTCACCGAATGTGAATTTATGGCTCAGATTATCAAAAACAAATAATCGCGACCCCTCTGATTATGGTACACCCCATGACATCAATCCACCCCGACGCACGCATCCACCCGTCGGTTGAAATCGGCCCGTTCGTCACAATCCACGGCGACGTCGAAATCGGTGAAGGCACCGTCATCCACTCAAACGTCACAATCATGGATGGCGCACGCATCGGTAAAAACGTCACCATCTACCCCGGCGCCGTCATCTCCGGAGCCCCCCAAGATCTCAAATTCGCCGGTGAAGTCACCACCGCAATCATCGGAGACGGCACCACCATTCGCGAATGTGTCACCATCCACCGCGGCACAGCCTCAAAAGGCAAAACCATCGTCGGCAGCAACTGCCTCATCATGGCCTACTGCCACGTCGCTCACGACTGCTGCGTCGGCAACAACGTCATCATGAGCAACGCCGTACAGATGGCCGGCGAAGTAATCGTCGACGACTTCGCCGTTATCGGAGGCGGAGCACTCATCCACCAATTCTGCCACATCGGCCCCCACGTCATGCTCCAGGGAGGCGCACACGTCAACAAAGACATACCCCCCTTCGTCAAAGCCGGACGCGAACCCATCGCCTACTGCGGCATCAACTCAATCGGCCTCCGCCGCCGCGGCTTCTCAAACGACGACATCCGCGACATCCAGGAAACCTACCGCTACCTCTACCTCTCCGGACTCAACAACTCCGACGCAATCGAACGCATCGAAGCCGAACTCCCCGCCACAAAAGAACGCGACGAAATCATCCTCTTCGTCCGCAACTCAAAACGTGGCATCCTCCGCGGCTACGTCTGATCCCCCCGCATCCCCTACATGTGT
>JAIDCC010000090.1 GCA_029056055.1 Duncaniella sp. | reverse complement strand
ATGTAGAGGCCGGCGGGGAGGGTGGGGAGGGAGGAGGCATAGCCTGAGGCGAGGAGACGGCCGTCGACGGTGAAGACTTCCACGAGTCCGTCGGCCACGATGCGTCCCTCTTCCACGCGGATTGCGTTGGCGCGGTCGGCCTCGACGGAGCCGATGGCGGTGGTGTCGCCGTCGCCCAGAATGATGTAGTGCTTCCACGCCGGATCGCCCTGATAGAATTTGGCATACTCGGGCAGAGTGTGCACGGTGATGCCCGGCGGCAGCGAGCAACGCTCGGGGTTGTCGTCGTCCCACACAATCGACGGGGGCACCATGGCGAGCGACCACACATCGGTGAGCTGTTCGCACCCTGCGAAAGCACCCTCTTCGATGCTCCAGAGCGATGTCGGGAAATAGATTTTCTCAAATCGCGTTCCGGCAAAGGCGTTGCGTCCTATCGAGGTGAGCTTGTCGCCCCAGTCGAAGTCGGCGAGGTTTGTTCCGGCAAAAGCCTCCTCCTTGATTGATGTGAGGTTGGGCCACGTCATCTTCAGCTCTTCGAGGCAGGAGTTTTTGAACGCCTTGGCACTGATGGTCGGCACGTCGCACGTGCCTGTCTCGCCGTCGGGACCGGTCAGTCTCTTCAGCCCTGAGTCCTCGAACGTGCTGACATGGAAGTTGCCGGAATTGCCTGTGGGGGTAAAGAAAATGAGATGTCCGTTGATTTCCGGGATGCCGGAATTGCAGAACGCAGCGGGGCCGTAGATGAAGAAGTTCCCCTTGGTGGTGATGCTTTGTAGATTCGGAGTGTCTCTCAGAGCATCCTGATAGAGGTAGAGATTGCCGTCGATGGCGGCGAGCGGGGTGTCTTTGAACGCGTTGGCATAGATGGTGCCCCCTTCAATGCTTTCGATGGAGGAAGAACCTTCGAAAGCGCTCGTGCCATAGTAGGCCGCGCCCTTGATGGCGGTCACCTTGTCCTTGTCGGGGAAGTCTTTGCCAAACCACTTGCTGAAACGCTTTGCGGGGTCAGGGTAGAAGAATGTGAACGAGTTGCCCATGCCGTAGCTGATGAGGCCGTCGGCCAGCTCGAGGGTGCGGTCGTCGTCGGAGGCAGGAGCGAATCCGAGCACGTCGTAGCACTCGCTTGCGCTATGATTGGCCGGACCGCTGCTGTAGGTGACGCCCTTCCACTCCCAAGTGCCGTCGGCGTGGCGCGAGGCAAGGGGACGGATGGTATAGTTGGCCCACACTTTCTCACCTTTCGAGTCGGTGAAATCTTCATAGACTCCCACGGCGTAGGCGGGGACGTAGATGGTCACCCCCTCGGGAATCGAACATTTCGAGGGGTCGGACGCATCCCACACAATCGAGGGCGGTTCGGGATTGGAGATGTAGACCTCACGCAGATTTTCATTGCCGGCAAACGCGCCCTCGCCCAGACTCTTGATGCGGGTGGATAGATATGCTTTCTCGAATTTCGAGCCTCGCAGAGCATACCTGCCGATGCTCTCGAGCATGTCGCACCAGACCATGTCGGCCAGAGGGCAACCGTCGAACGAATAGTCGCCAAGCACACTCAGTTGCGTCATCATCTGCTCGCCCAGGGTAGTGAGGCTCGTGCAACCCTTGAAGGCACGCTCACGGACTGCGAGCGTCGGAATCACATAAGAGTCGGTGTTGGTGACATAGAAATTCACTCGTTCGAGATTTGCGTCACCCTCGCACATGGCGACGGGAACGAAATTCTGTTCGGAACTAATAGACAATCCCTTTACGCCGGAATTCTTGAATGCCTCTTCGCCAATGCTTTGCACACTGACCCAGCAGTATTCGAGATTGGGAGTCTCGGCCGCAAAATGTTTGCCCGCCTTGATGCCTTTATTATAATTATATGAGTAAGAGGATGAGTATGTGCGGATAGTGATGTCGCGGACGCTGCTCTTCATAAAGACGCTGTCGGCAACGTATCCATTTGAGTATTCGCTACAATCGAGGGTGTATTCCTCGAGAGCAGATGCGTTGTAGAAAGCTTTTGTCCTCAGACTTGCTATGGCTTCAGGATACCAATCAAGGGACGTGACCTTTTTGATTATGTCATCGTTTGCAAAAACACCTTTCGTGAAAATTTTCGTTATGGGGTCGCCATCACAAGTATGGCGCGGGATGATGGAATGAGAAGTTGTGATATAGCCGGGCATGACATACAACGTCCTGTCCGCGGAGTCTTTTGTCAGGGTCGTCCCCACAATTTCCATTTCTCCACCGATAGTCCTGCCGTAGATGACATTATCCCACTCAAAATCCGCCCTGGCCGCCAATGACGTAAGACCCAGTGCCGCGATAAGGCAAATCTTGTGAAAGTGAATGGTTTTCATATGGAACTTAGGTTTCGGAGTCATTATATTTAGTTGTTCACGTAAATTAGGGAAGCACAACTTTACTATCATATTAATAAAGAGGCATTCCGGTCTCGGTTAGAGTTTGTTGATGATAAGATTCCACTTATCATCAAATGAAATAGCGTATTCCCCTGCATTGTAGAACTCCATTTGTCTTACTAAACTAAACGTTTTCGTAGTGTAGTTGGGTACGACTATACCACATCCCTTACTGTTTTTGTCTGGGTTGTAGAAGTAGTATTCGATGATTGCTGAACTATTTTCTCCCACAACCAGCTTTATGTCAAACAGGAAGTTGGCGAAGAGGTGAAGGCCGGAAAGATTAATCCTGCAAGGTTTATTCTTTTCAGCTACAATAGTCAGTTTACGTGGCAATACCAAGCAGGTGCTCTTTTTGGGCAAATCTGTGGATTTTGGTTGGTAAAGTGTGTCGTTTAAGGGTAAGACTGCTTGCAGAGGAATAATATAAAGATTCCCGGTTTGGGTGAAATCACCGGAATACAATGTCTTCTCCATATTGTATGGCTGAATAGACGAAGAGGCCACACCGTAAGTTGTGTAATTGTACTGTCCTCCCTCGCTGATAGGAAGGAAAGCCAATCTGTCGAAGTGATAGCGATCCGCATCATCCATGTCCGTCAACCAGGTTTTGATGATGACAAACTTGGAGTCTTGCGCCTTAATATGATTAGGAATTATGCTTCCCTCAATCTCCATAGTTACAGTGCTGACATACTTCAGATCAATCCATGTGGCATCCGAGTTAAAGTCGATGAATTGGCCTTGGTCATTTTTATGAATTCCGGGTAGATTCTCTGCCAGTCTTAAACTTCGGAATTCGGACGCGCAAATGCCACGAAGATACATTGGAATACCCTCTAAGCCTTCAAAACCAATCTTTGAAAAAGTATTGCCATTAATCTTCAATAGCTGACCGGTAGCCTGAAGGTCAACTGTACATACTTCCCCTTTACTATTTCTGTAATAGTCCTCAACGTAAATACCGTTTCCTCCAATTAAACGACCTCCTTCTATGACATTTTCATTGAACCAGCTGCCAAAAGCAGATGATGTGCCAGATTTGTCGAAAATATCAATGTAGAAACCATAATCTGCTTTAATTGAGTCAAATCGAAATTTAGCATATTGCACGAACCTGTTAGTGCTTGAAGTCGCACCATCAGCGCCAATCGAGAATCCCCTATTGAGATCGATCATGTGATTGACGATAAAGGTGCTATACTCATTTCGGCTATTGATTTCAATTCCATAGCCGTAATTTTTGTATAAATATTTCCCGTTTACACTCAAGCCCACTCCATTCTTCTTATAAATGCCACGAAGCCTATTCGCGTAGATGTTCACAGTTAGAGCCGTCACTTTAATAAGAGAGCGCATTAACGTGCCTCCTGAGTTTTGATTATCTAATAGCTGGAGGGTCCCGGGAGCGGATATTTTTTGTGGGATAGAGGCCGGAAGAGTAACTTCTATCTGAGACGTGGTAGTTCGCTTCGTAAATACAAGATTTGAATCTGGAAAGTAATAATTAGGGGCAATCTCAATAGATGTGCTCAAATTGTATATGCGAGTCTCAAGCAGAACCTCAGCACATATTGGAGAGCATGTGTATGATTCTATAAGTGTTGTAGGATCTACTTTGAAAGTAAATCCTTGGATAGCACACACAAGGGCTTTCTTGATATGATCTTCCTCTTTGGCCGTCACTTGAGTGCCTCTTATCTGTGGATCGTTGAACCATTCGGCACGAATTTGCTCGTTTCCGCAGTTGATAATGTAGACATTTCGGTTGAAAATCCAATATGCCGGCGCATCTATCTGCGAACCGTTCAAATCTAAAATCACAGGAACATTAGATGAGATGCGACCTCCTCGAAATTCAATTACACTATTTTTGGGGAAGATGAAAGTTTGTAGCCCCACGCGTGATGTTGCACCTGTAAGAGTAGACGTACTCGTACTTACAGCCAAACTAATTGCAGTAGTAGCAGTGTAGAATTCGCCCGCCGAACCTTTGATTACGCCGTTAGTAGCAGAGGAGAAAAGTGATTGGGTAAGTGAAGTTGCCATATTAGTAAATTTTAGAGTTAGAAATATTAAATATCGGTGGAAACTTTTCGGTGAAAAGTCTTGGGGAGGAATCCCGGGAGGGATGGGGAAATGTTCGCAGAGTGTAAAACCGGGGGAAATGTGATGCGGAAATGACGCGCCTATGCGTGCTTTTTGTTACGTGGTTTTAACAATCGCAAAGGTATGTAGAAAATCTGTGAATTACAATAGATTGAGAAATTATTAGCATAAATTAACTATTGACCGCGGTTTTGGGCTGTCAGATGAGGGGTAGGCGGAATAAGTGGGGAAGGGGAGCGCGTTGAGGTGTGCGAGGAAGGAAATTCATCCCCTTCAGGGATGTCTTTGAGAAAGAGAACGTTATCCCCACGAATGAATTCGTGGGGCTTTGGATTTCATCCCCTCCGGGGATGGGTTGCGATGTAATGGTTTGATTTACAGGTAGGGACGCGCCATGGCGCGTCCACGCAGACCCACGACTACGAATTACCCCCTCTCGCCGCGCCAACGTCTCTGCGGACGCGCCATGGCGCGTCCCTACCTGCAAATCAATCGGTTATCTTGATTCGGAGGCGCTGCTATCTTTTTGGGAAGTGCCGGTAGGAATTTCAGATGTCTTCCTCAATTCTTTATTTGAACCGCATTGCGCCATGGCGCGTCC
>JAIDCC010000009.1 GCA_029056055.1 Duncaniella sp. | reverse complement strand
GAAGCATAGCGAGCTATGCGCCTGAACGAAAGGCTCAAAGCATCCAAAAAGAACGAGTTTTATTGTTCAAGAATTTTCTTTACATATATCGTTTTATTTTTAGAACTTACTTACAGATATGAATGACAATCTGCAAATTGAGCGGCATCCGTTTGCGCCTTTCTGTCCGGAGGGGGCGAGGGTGTTGCTGATGGGGACGTTTCCGCCGCAGCCCCACCGCTGGGCGATGGAGTTTTACTACCCTAACCGCACGAACGATTTCTGGAAGGTGATGGGTATCATTTTCTACGACGACCCGAAGCGTTTCTTTACTCCCGACGGCAAGGGGTTCAGGGAGGCCGACATCAAGGCGTTCCTTACCGAGAAGCATATCGCGCTCCACGACACGGGAGCGGCTGTGCGCCGCCTGCGCGACAATGCGTCTGACAAGTATCTGGAAATCGTCGAGAAGGTCGACCTCGGCCGGCTTCTCGCCATGATGCCCGACTGCCGCTTCATCGGCACCACCGGCGAGAAGGCCGCGGGTGTGATAGCGGAGCTGACCGGGACGCCCGTGCCGCGCATCGGCGAATTTGTGGTGTCGGCTGATGACGCAAATCCCTATCGCCGCGAGCTCCACATCACGCGCCTGCCCTCGACATCGCGTGCCTACCCGCTTTCGCCGGTTCTCAAGGCCGAGGCATACCGCAGGTTTCTTGAGGAGGCGGGCATCGTAGGTTGAAAATCCTCGGCGCGCCCGCGCGGGGACTGTCATATCGGGGACGGGAGTTGGCAAATCCAAATAGTTTTGTTATCTTTGCAGTCGGTTAAGACGTTGGCCCCGGCAGCGGGGCGCCTGCGTTTGCCTGACGTAATCTAAACAATAAGTAAGTGAGAAAAATAAATGAACAGATAAAAGGAAGTTATTTTTGAGATGATTTGGGGCTTGAGTGAAGAAGCATAGCGAGCTATGCGCCTGAACGAAAGGTCCAAAGCATCCAAAAAGAACGAGTTTTATTGTTCAAGAATTTTTCTTCACATTTATCGTTTTATTTTTAGAACTTACTTATAGAAAGCTATGCTCTCATTTATGACATTGCTGGCGATATTCGACCCTGCGGGTATCATGCAGCAGTTTCTGACAGCCGACGCGACGACGGTGTATCTGCTGGTGCTCGGCTTCATGATTATCGAAAGCTCGTTTATACCGTTTCCGTCGGAGGTGATTGTGCCGCCGGCGGCCTATCTGGCGTGTACCACCGACGAGGTGTCGGTGACCGGCGTGGTGCTCATCGCGACGGCCGGCGCCATCATCGGCGCGCTCATCAACTACTATCTCTCGGTGTGGATAGGGCGCCCCATCGTCTATAAGTTCGCCAACTCGCGTCTGGGGCATGCGTGTCTGATTGACCAAGCCAAGGTGGAACACGCCGAGGCCTACTTCGACCGCCACGGAGCTATCTCTACCTTCGTGGGCCGACTCATACCGGCTGTGCGTCAGCTCATCTCGATACCGGCCGGTCTGGCGCGTATGAACGTAGGGAAGTTTGTGTTGTTCACCGGACTCGGCGCCCTGGTGTGGAACGTGGTGCTCGCCGCGCTCGGCTACTGGCTGGGCAAGATGGTGCCGCGCGAACAGCTCTACAGCGCTGTCGAGGAGTATAACGACTATCTCACCTACGTAGGTCTGGGGATAGGCGTGGTGTGTGTGGCCATCATACTTTGGAATGCTTTCAAACCCCGTAAAACAGAGCCGCTGAAATGATAAAGGTAGCCCCATCGCTCTTAGCAGCCGACTTCGCCCGCCTTGGCGAAGCGGTGGAAATCGTCAACCGCAGCGAGGCCTCGCTGATACATATCGACGTGATGGACGGAGTCTTCGTGCCCAACATCACTATTGGCTTTCCGGTAATCTCGGCCATCAAGACGATAGCCCGCAAGCCGCTCGACGTCCACATGATGGTGACCGACCCGGGCCGCTTCGTCTCGCAGGTGAGAGACTGCGGCGCCGAAATAATGAACGTCCACCTCGAAGCTTGCACCCACCTCGACCGTGTGGTCCACACCATCAAGGCGGCCGGAATGCAGGCCGGCGTCACGCTCAATCCCGCCACTCCCGTGATGATGCTTCAGGACATCATCAGCGAGGTCGACATGGTGCTTCTGATGAGCGTCAATCCCGGTTTCGGGGGGCAGAAATTCATAGCCAACACCGTGGCCAAAGTGAGCTCGCTCAAGCAGCTCATCATCTCTACAGGCTCGCGGGCGGTGATAGAAATCGACGGTGGGGTAGACCTCAACACGGCTCCCGCCCTCGTGGGTGCCGGTGCCGACGTGCTCGTGGCGGGCAGCTACGTGTTTCGTTCGCCCGACCCAATCGACGCCATCGACCGTCTGCGCCACATCAAACCGTAACCACACCTCATGGAGATACGCGACATAGAAATATCCGATTTCGACTACCCGCTGCCCGACGAGCGCATAGCCTCACACCCTCTGGCCGAGCGCGACGAGTGTCTGCTGCTGGTGTCGCGCCCCGGCTGCGAGCCGCAGACCGCCCGTTTCAAGGAATTGCCCGGGTTGCTCCCTGCCGACGCGATGCTGGTCTACAACAACACGCGCGTCATCAACGCACGCCTGCGCTTCCGCAAGGGCGAGAAGGCCGACGGCGCCCTCATCGAAATCTTCTGTCTCGAGCCGGTGAGCCCGGCCGACTATGCCGTGAGCTTCGCCTCTACGCGCAAATGCTCGTGGCGATGCTTCGTGGGCAATTCGAAACGTTGGAAAGAGGGCGAGTTGCACATGCCGGTGGTCACGGCCACAGGCAAACGACTCACCCTGACCGCCACGCGCGAGAGCCGCGAGGGCAACACGTCGGTGGTGCGCCTGGCATGGGACAACCCTGAGGCCACTCTTTCGGAAATCATTGCAGCCGTGGGCGAAATCCCCATCCCTCCATATCTCAACCGCCCGACGGAAGCTGCCGATTCGGCCGACTATCAGACCGTCTTCTCGCGCATCGAGGGGTCGGTGGCCGCACCGACGGCCGGACTTCATTTCACGCCGCAGGTGCTCGAAGCCATCGACAGCCGCGGCATACCGCGCCGCGAGCTGACCCTCCACGTGGGCGCCGGCACGTTTCAGCCCGTACATTCCGACACCATCGGCGAGCACGAGATGCACAGCGAGTTCATAGCCGTGCCGCGCAGTCTGATAGCCGAGCTGGCCGAAAGCCCGAGGCGCGTCATAGCCGTGGGCACCACGTCGGTGCGCACCCTCGAAAGCCTCTACCATCTGGGTTGCATGGCCTCGCAGGGCGAGACACCCTCGGAGTTGCCGCAATGGTATCCTTACTCTCCCTCTCACCCCGATTTGAGCGTGGCCGAGGCCATGAAGGCGTTGCTCGCCCGTCTCGACGCGTCGGGCGAAGAGACATTCGTGGCCTCGACGCGGCTGATGATTGCCCCCGGCTACAGGTATCGCGTGGTCAAGGGCATGGTGACAAATTTCCATCAGCCCCGGTCGACGCTCCTGCTCCTCGTCTCGGCCTTTCTCGGCGACAACCGCGAGTGGCGCGCCCTCTACGACTACGCCCTACGCGGCGATTTCCGCTTCCTGAGCTACGGCGACGCCTGCCTGCTGCTCTGACCACACACAGAAACTACAATTCCCACCTCTCTCATCTCATCCCCAATTCGAAATGGAACATATCAAAATCAAAATCGTCAACGATTCGCGCAACGAACTCCCCGCCTACGAGACCCACGGCGCCGCCGGTATGGACGTGCGCGCCATGCTCGACAAACCTGTCACCCTCGCCCCGCTCGAACGCGCCCTCATCCCCACCGGGCTGCGCATACAGCTCCCCGAAGGCTACGAATGTCAGGTGCGTCCGCGTTCGGGGCTCGCCCTGCGCAACGGCATCACGGTGCTCAACACCCCCGGCACGGTCGACTGCGACTTCCGCGGCGAAATAGGCATCATCATAATCAATCTCTCCAACGAGCCTTACACCGTCAACGACGGCGAACGCATCGCGCAGCTCGTCATCAAGCAATACGTGCGCACCACGTGGGAAGAGGTGAAACGCCTCGACACCACCGAGCGCGGTGACGGAGCGTTCGGCCACACGGGCACCAACTGACCCCCGCGCCGCCCGCTTCCTGCAAAATTCTCTCTTCTCACATCCCCCCAGACTCATCAGACACAATGAAAAACCTCCTTCTCATCATTGCCGCCGCCATAGCGCTGAGCCTCTCGGCACGCCCGGCACGAAAAGCCGCCGGCCCCTCGGAGGCCGACCGCGCCAAAGCCGACTACATCTATCTGGAAGCTCTGCGCGCCCTCGGCAACGACGACCGCGCCGCCGGCTTCGAGCTGCTCAGACGCGCCCACGAGCTCAATCCCGCCGACCCCGAAATCGGGCTCGAGCTGGCCCTTCCCTACCTCCAGCTCTCGGGCGGCGACGACTCTCTCGTGGCCAAAGGCATGGGGCTGCTGCGCAACTATCGCGCCCACAATCCCGCCGACTATTATTCGGGAGTGCAGTATGCGCTGCTTTCGGCCCGCACCGGCGACCTTCCCGAAGCCCTGCGCACGTGGGGGCTGCTCCATCGTCTCAACCCCACCAACGAGGCTGTCATGGCCCGCTACGCCGATGCTCTCGGACAGTCGGGCGCGACCGATTCGGTGGCGAAGGCCATAGGCATCTACGACTCTATCGAGGCCGTCAACGGCCCCGACATGCAACTCACCGCCCAGAAGCTGAAGTTCTACTACGCGCAGAACGACACGGCGGCCATCTTCAACGAAATGAGCCGTCTGCGCGAGGCCGTCCCCGGCAATGTGGAAAACATCATCATGACGGCCGACCTCTGCATGATGTTCGGCAAGCAGGATGAGGCGCTCGGATACTACAACGAGGCTATAGCCACCGACTCGACCAACGGTCACGCCGTCTATGCCCGCGCCAACTATTTCAAGGAGACGGGCGACACCGTCAGCTACGGCCGCGAGGTGATGCGCGCCCTCCGGATGGAGAAGCTCGAACTCCCCGACAAGCTCAGCATCCTCCACGGCTATGTCTCTACCGTCTACAACGACTCCACTCTCCAGCCCACACTGCGCAATCTCTTCGAGGAGCTTGTGGTGATGCACCCCGGCGAGGCTGAAATCCACAATCTCTACGGGCGTTTCCTCGCCTCGACCAAGGACGTGCGCGGCGCCGCCGAGCAGTTTGAGATTGGTCTCGGTCTCGAGCCTGACGATGCCGAGGCGTGGGACCTCCTCGTGCGTCTCTACTTTATGGACGATGACTATCCCAAGGTGGAGAAGGCTGTCGGCAACGCCATACATTATTTCCCCGACAACGCCGAATTCCATTCCATGCAGGCCATGCTCTACGCCCTGACCGACCGCCGCGAGCAGGCGCTGGCCGCCATCGACACGGCCATCACCCTGACCGCCCCGACAGAGACCATAAAACTGTCGGAACTCTACACGCAGAAGGGCGACAATTTCTATGCCCTCGAAAGGCCCGACAGCGCGTTTGTCTACTACGAAAAGGCCATCCTCTACAATCCCGACAACTTCCTGGCACTCAACAATGCCGCCTATCATCTGGCCGAAAGCAACGGCGACCTCGACAAGGCTCTCGAATGGATTGAGAAGGTGATAGAAAACACCCCCGAACAGACCACGGCGCTCGACACCTATGCGTGGGTGCTCTTCAAGCGCAAGGACTATGCCAAGGCGCGCGAAATCATCGACCGCGTCATGGAGCTCGATGCCGAGCAGGAGGGTGAGGTGTCGGAAGAGGTGCTCCACCATGCCGGCGATATCCATTTCATGGACGGCGACCCGGCAGGTGCGCTGAAATTCTGGCGCGAGGCGCTCGAACTCGCCCCCGACAATGACTTGCTCAAGCGCAAAGTGAAAAACAAATCCTATTATTACGAATGAAAATCGGTTTCTTCAGACTGTCGGCGCTATGCGTGGCTGTGGCGCTGACCGCAGGCGCTGTTTTGCTCACCGGGTGTAAGAGTTCGCGCAAGGCGGTTGTGGCCGAAAGCGCGGCCTCGCAGTCGGCTCCGGTGGTGGCGAGTTCGGCCGAAATCCCGGCTGATGCCGCCGCTCTCATCAATGCCTCGCGCAGCCGTGCCGACGGATGGCAGACTCTCAGGTTGCCCGTTTCGGTGAGCCTGTCGGCTCCCGCGTCGCTTTCGGCCTCGGCCACGCTTGAGATGGTCAACGGGCGCACCATCGACCTATCGGTGAAATTGCTCGGATTTGAGGTGGCGAGCGGCCACATCGAAGCAGACACGGTGACGGTGATTGTCAAGCCCGCGCACTCTTACGTGCGCGAGAGCATATCGCATATGCTCGGCGGGGCGGCGGTCAGTGTGGCCGACCTTCAGGCCATGCTTCTCGGTGCTGTCGTCGACCCGACGCCCCTCGTGGCGCGCGGTGTGCAGGTGACGGCTGCCGCCGAACCTGACGGCACGCGCTTTCTGGCGCTGATGACCGCCGACATGAATCTCGGTCTCGGTTTCCGATTTCCTGCCGGACGCGACCTGCTCGACCTTATGACCGTGGCTTCGGCCAAAGGGTTTCAGGGCGAGATTGACTTTGCCGACTACACGGCTGTCAAGGGTGGCAACGGTCTCGAAATGCCGGGGCTGATATCGTTTAACGGCGAGCAGATGGCACGCGGGCGCAAGGTGGCCGGGCAGATTAAGGCCAACGTCGGCCGCGCCAAACTCAACGACCGCATTAACTCGAAACCGGTCAACATTCCAGCAGACTACCGTAAGGTCGACCTCTCCTCGCTTCTAAAAAGTTTCTGACACACGCAATGAGGCTTTCAGGCGACATAACAGCAAGAGTGTGGCGCATAGCCGTGGCGATGCTCGTCGGCATCGCTCTGCTCGCCGCGCCCGAGGCCGACGCTCAGACGCGCCGCAAGGGGCGCGCGAAGGGGCGTCCGGCTGCCGCTGCACAGGCTCCGGCCAAGCAATCGGCTTCCGCCAAGAAGAAAGCCCCGGCCAAAGCGGCTCCGAAAACCTCCGACAAGCGCGAAATCGACAACATCCGTCAGAAGAAGTCGGAGACCGAGAAACAAATCTCGCAGACCGCCGGCGAACTCGACCGCACGGGCAAGGAACTCAACCGACGCCTCAACCAACTCAATTCGCTCAACGCCGACATCACCACGTCGAAGGCGCGCGTCGACTCGCTGCGCTCCCACCTTGTCGGCCTCGGCAACAGCATCAATTCGGCCGCCGACTCGATACGCATCTGCGAAGCGCAGCTCGAGCAGTTGCGCCGCGCCTACGTCGACGCCATGCAGCGTCTCCAGCCCTATGCCGACCGCACCGGCACGCTGGCCTTCATCTTCTCGTCGTCGTCGTTTGTCGAGGCCTACCGCCGCATACGCTACGTGCGCCAGTTTGCCGCCTGGCGTCAGGCCAAGGCCGATGCCATCACCGCCGCAATCGACGACATTTCGGCGCGGCGGCAACACCTCACGTCGCTCCGCCATGAGCAGGACGTGGCTTTCCGTCAGGCCGAGGCGGGACGCCGACAGCTCGAATCGCAGCAGGCCGAGTCGGCACGACTCGTCGAATCGCTGCGCCGCAACGAGGCCGAACTCCGCAAAAACCTCGCCCTGCAACGCAAGCAGGCCGCCGCGCTCGACTCGCAACTTGACCGCCTCATCGAATCGCAGCAGAAGCGCATGGCCGAACAGCAGAAACGCGACGACGAGCAGCGCCGCCGCGATGAACAGAAACGTCTCGCAGGTGCAAAGAAGCCCACTCTGGCCGACAATCGTCCCGCTCCCTCGAAACCCGCGCCTAAAGACGAAAAGGTTGTCTCGCCTACAGCAAGCGCCGAGTATGCCAGCCTCACGGGCAGCTTCGCGCAAAACAAGGGCCGTATGCCTTTCCCCGTAGAAGGGAGCTACAAAATCGTGCGCCGCTTCGGACGCCAGCCTCACCCCACTCTGCCCAACGTCGAGACCGAAAACTCGGGCATCGACATCGAGACACGCGCCGGCGCTCGCGTCAGAGCTGTCTTCTCGGGCGTCGTCTCGGCCATCTTCAAGCAAGACGGTTTCAACTCCATCGTCATGCTGCGCCACGGCTCATACATCACCGTCTACGCCGGCCTCGGCTCGGTCAGCGTAAAGACAGGCGAGAAGGTCACCCCCGGCCAGGCTCTCGGCACCGTTTTCTCGCCCCCCTCCGACTCGCCCATCCTCCATTTCGAAATCCGCAAGGAGCGCGAAAAGCTCAACCCCACCGCCTGGGTAAAGTAATCCCCCGGGCGAACGGAGAGAGACCGGCTCCGAGCTATGCCTGAATCACACTACGGATATGATAGGTTGGCCGAAGAAGGTGGAAAGCATAGAGAGGGTAGAGAGTGTAAAATTATGCTGCCCGCTCAACCATCGGGTAATTTCGCAAGGGCGTTTACCAATAGAGCGAGCAAATGCGGCCTTAGACAAACCTTTCTCTTGCATAAGTTCGTAAATACGGTTGGAAATAGCCATTTCCATATCCACTTCTTTGCTGATGGCTGGTGGGATAGAGGCTACTATTTCGTTGTATTCTTCAAAAGCAGTTTTCATATGTCAAAAGTTTTATCGGTATCAATTTCATTTTCCGAGTGACTGCAAGTTGCAAAGATACAAAAATATTTTACTTTTGAGTAAACACCTGACGAAATATTCAAAAAAAATTTGTAGAAAATTATTGCGCGTTGACTCAGGCTTGACTGAATCAACGCGCATACTTATTTCTTAGTTGGCTGGGTGGAAGGCTATTCTATCGCGAGGAATTTGATAAACTCTTCCTTGGGCATGAAGCCTACAGTGGTGCGCACGGTGCCGTCGGGATAGAGGATGGAAATCTGCGGGATGGAGCGCACGCCAAATTGACGCGCTACGAGTTCGTTGCGGTCGACGTCGACGGAATAGAATAGAGCCTTACCCTTGAGTTCCTCGGCAACTTCGTGGAAGATGGGTGCGAACTGGCGGCAAGGACCACACCATGTGGCGTTGAAGTCGATGACAATGGGGAGAGTGGAGTGGGGCGCGAGAGTGCCTCCGGTGAGATGCTCCACGGCGTCCACGCGAGCCTCTTCGGCAAGCTGGCGCTCGGCGGCGCGGTTGATAGCATTGTCGGATGCGGGCGTGGCGGCCGACGACGAAGTGGTGCCTGAGCAACTGAGGGCGCCCAGAGAGATGAAGAGGCCGAATGCGGCCGAGAGAAGTGTATGTTTCATGACTTATTTAGATGCTTTTTATAATTTGAGTAATATATAGTTAAAAACGTCGAACGGAGGACAGGGGTTCACGCGATTAGGGCGATAATTATGCCCGAGAAAATCAGCACGAAATTACCCGCGGCATAGGTGACGGTATAGCCCATGGCCGGGAGCGTGGAATCGAGCGCGTCCTGGATGGCTCCCAAGGCCGCCACGGCGTTGCGGCTGCCGGCCACGCACCCGAGGGTGACAGCCGCAGGGAAGCGGAAAATCTTCGAGCCGATAAAGATGGAAAGCACGAGCGGCAGCGTGGTGCAGAGGATGCCTATGAAGAAGAGGGTGAATCCTACCTCACGCAACCCGTCGATAAACGACGGTCCCGCCGTGAGACCGACAACGGCGATGAAGACGTTGAGGCCCATATTGTCGAGCACCCACACCACCGGGCCGGGGATGCGTCCGAAGGTTGGTCGACGGTTGCGCAGCCACCCGAGGAACAGACCCGAGAGCAGCGCGCCCCCGCTCGTCGAAATCGAGATGGGAATACCTCCCATGCGAATAGCGAGCGCACCGATGAAACACCCTATCGCTATGCCGAGACCGAGAAACACCATGTCGGTGACATTGGTCTTGCGGTCGGAAAAGCCAATTTCGGGCACCGCTTCGGCCACGTGTTCGGGAAGTCCGACGAGCGTGATTACGTCGCCCGCCACGAGCTTGGTTCGAAGTTTGAGGGGTATCACCACATTGTTTCGGGTCACGCTTCTCACCGAGACGCCGCGCATGTAGGGCATGTGGCGCAGACGGCCTATTGTCATGCCGTCGGCTCCCTTGCGGCTCACCGTGACGGCGAGGTTCTCGGCAGCAAAGTTGAGCAGGTCGTGGTCTACCACCTCCGGGCCGATGATTTCGGCCTCGTTGACCATTGCCTCGCGGCGTCCGCCAAACACGATAGTATCGCCCTTCTGCACGGTGATGTCAGGGTCGGGGTCGACAATCTCGCCCTTCACGCGGAGACGTTCCACGAAGAGGCGCACACCGATGCGGCTGAGCTCTTCTTCGATTTCCTCGACACGGCGCGGAGAGTCGAAAAACGAGCTTTCCACGCGATAGGCTCTGAACGAAACGGGACGGTTGGCCACGATGAGACCCGGCTCGGGGGCAAATTCGCCTTGGTCCATCTCTTCTTCGAGGGCGCGTGTCTCGGCCTTGACCTTTTCGATACCGCCGAGCAGGCGCGGCCCCAGATTGGCCACCACCCACGCGGTGCCGATGGTGCCGTAGACATAGCACACGGCGTAGCAGGCGGGTATCATACCCACGAGGTAGTCAAGTCGGTCTTTAGGCATCCCGAGGCTCTTGAGGGTGTCAGAACCCACGCCGATGACCGCCGAAATGGTCTGCGACCCGGCGAAAACACCGAGCGTCGTGCCCACGTTGTAGCCCATCAGGCGACACACTCCTACTACGACAAGCACGCAAATCGCTCCCTCGACCACGGCGAAGAGTATCTGCTTGATTCCCTCGCCACGGAGCGAACGGAAAAACTGCGGACCCGCGCTATAGCCGATGGCAAACAGAAACAGCATGAAGAACACCGATTTGACCGGTTCGGAAATCGGAATGTCAAGCTGCCCGATGAGCACGCCCACCAGCAGGGTGGCCGTCACAGGTCCGAGCGAAAACGATTTGAAACGCAGATTGCCCAGCCAGAAACCGAGGCCGAGCGTGAGGAAAATAGGTATCACCTGATTTTCACGAAAGATTGTCGCGATATAGTCGAGCATAACGTGTGTGAGGGGTTAAAACTATGAGAGTCGGGCGTCATGACAAAGTCTATTCCACCCGAAAAGGTCTATTATACTTTATTAACAAAATTCCGCCCGAAATGTTGCATCCCCCCGAACAAATATTTCCCCCCTGCGCTCCGGCCCTGCGCCCATTAGTCAACTTTTCGCTTGAAAGTTTGCATTTCCGCCCAAATTTCGCTAACTTGCCGCCGGAAACACCCCCCGATGAGCGCGTAACCCAAATCCCCGCCACACATACCATGAATCGGCCCCTACCGCGGCAACCGCCGGGACCGCTGTGCCGGAGCATGAGGCATCAGACAAATCGAATCAACGAGACATACAAACACTATAACAAGTGGAAATTTGTTATGGCTCGATTCCATTCACCAAAAATTTTTAAGAAATGAAGAAGTTGATTATCGGCATAGTATTGTTGCCGCTCGTTGCAATAGCCGCCGACCTAAACATTCAGTCTTTAACAAGACTTCATCTGTCGCATCATCACTCTACCCGATGGTCTTACTTCAGGGGAATCGATGACGAATGGATGGATAGTAATGAGGAACTGAGGAACTTTAAGATTAATGAAAAATCAGATACGGTATATATCTTTTACTATGACGCTTTCATCAATTATACCGCAAACATATTAGTGTGGAATTCAGGAGATGCAATCAGGCTCAGAAATGGAATTATTCAGCGTCCTTGGAAAGATGGTTCCATTACTCCGTGGTACAGAAATATGATTGAGTGCTGGGATACCACGATGATGAGGACGCTTGCAGGGAAATATAATTGGGAAAAGCTTGGTTATCACGTTCATGATAGTTATCCCAATGAAGCCTATGTGTCGAGGATAATTATCAATAATGGTAAATTGACTATCGACACAATCGAGTATTATGACCCTACGCAAAATGGTACGTTAAAAGAAGAACTTGATGTCAAGATTGAGAGACTCAACAACCCTTAAGAATAACCACAATCTATCTGCGAACCGGCTTCGGGCCTGCTTAATCCATGATTCGACAAATTTTTGGCCGAAAGTTTCCATTTCCGACGGAAATTTCAGAACTGACCGATATTATATCATGAAAAAGTTATTCTATTTTCTTATAGTCGTTCTTTCGGTATTACCGGGCGTTGCCAAAGTACATACTGTGAAATATAATTGCCGGGCGAACGACCCGCGTGCTACCGACTATGAAGTGCGCATCTTCACTCCTGATGATTCGACAGTGTTCTTCAAGAAACTTCAACCTATTCTTGACGTTCTGGTCACCGATGCGAAAGCCGAGATGTATTTTCTGGCTATCTTAGCTACTAATGACACGGTGTACTTCGCTCTGCAGGATTGGTCGTTCGGACTGTTTAGCAGAAATGCTTCCACTGATGTGTTCGGAGCTTTCGAATATGGAGAGGGGCATGAAGCTAAAGTATTTTTTGTTACGCAAGGCTCCGCTGAGAATTATGATGGCGTCGCAGAAACTACGGAATTTATTCACCACCAATTTGCACCCACCGACTCTTTTATGCAAATTCATTTTGAATACTTTGAAGTTCCGAACGACACGTACATCTTGAATGAAGATGTGGTCACAAGATTTTTCGCGAAATTTTCAAATAACGAGCTGAGCGACGAGCGATTCGTCTACAGAAACCATCAGATGCCAAGCCCAAAAATCAAGACCGGTTCAGAGCAAATTCAATAGAATACACTTATACACCCACATTACGCTCGGATTCACGGCTGACGGTAACGTGCGCCGTTCCCGGCGCCACATTATCAACCGATTGCGTCCCTAAATGGTTGCGTAATCGGTTGATTTGCAGGTAGGGACGCGCCATGGCGCGTCCGCGCAGGCCCACGATGTCGAATTTCACCCTGCCGTCTTCACAGGTCTAAGATGTCGGTTAAAAGATATCTGAGTATCAATTGATTACGGCTCGATGTACGGACGTGCCTTTGGCACGTAGGAGTGGCACGGCGACAAGAAATCACAACCGAAAATATCACCTAACGTGCTGTGCATGAGCAACGTGCCGAAGGCACGTCCGTACATGGTCGCGTATTTTTTCACTCGTTTTCATCTTCCGACGTATTGAATGGCACGTCCACGCAGACCCTCGATGACGAGTTATCCTCCTCTCGTCGCATCCCCGTCGCCGTGGACGCGTCCGAGCAGACCCTCGATGACGAAATACCACCTCTCGCCGCGCCAACGTCGCCGCGGACGCGCCATGACGCGTCCCTACCTGCAAATCAGGCGGTTATCTTGGTTTTGGGGCGCTGCTGTCTTTCGGGGAGGGGGCGCAATGCGGGGCCATACGTGCGGGGGGAAATATCAAGGCCGCTCCCCCGGGGAGGGGAAGCGGCCTGTAGGT
>JAIDCC010000089.1 GCA_029056055.1 Duncaniella sp. | reverse complement strand
ATTCCCCATTCCCCATTCGATTTTCCCCATTCACAAAAAAAAGCGGCGGGAGAGAGGACTTTGCTATCCCGGCGGCACGTCATCCGCCTTCCTCTCTCCCACCGCTGCTCTCATTCTATGCGGCGCTTACCACAGACGGTAGACGAGTCCCACCGACAGCGACGAGTTGTGACCGTTGCCGTAGGAGGTGACGCGCGTCACGCCGTAATCATATCCCACCTTGATGCCGAAATGTCGGTAGTCGAAATTGACCCCTATGGCAATGCCGGTGTCAAAACGGTTGCAACCCTTGTAGGCGAGAATTTCATTCTCGCCCTGGCGCGACGTAAAATCCTTGAACGATTCGACTCTCATCGCCACCCACGAGCCGAGATAGTCGCTGTCGCCGGTCACATTTCCACTGCCGGAAATGCCTTCGGCGAAATACCAGCCCACGCGCGGTGTAATCGAGAACCCCGCGCCCAGAGAGACCTTGCGCCCTACCATCACCGGCACACGAAGATAGTTGAGGTTCATGTCGTGGAGTTGGGTGATTTTTGTGCCGCTTATGGCTTCGCCACTCACCGAGCCACCTTTGCGCACGAAGCTGAGCCCCGTCTGGAGTGTCCACGACTGAGGCAGGGCCACGTCGACAATGGCTCCGACGGCAAACCCCGACAGCCCCTCGGTGTCGTAATCTCCAGAAACGAGCAGGCTGTTGTAGGTGTAGCCGGCTTCGATGCCGAGGTTTACTTTCTGCGCCTGCGCGGGCATTGCGGCGGCGAGCAGCATGGTAGCGGCTGCCACAAGAGTCTTGATTGTTTTCATATGTATGATTTTGAAATTTGTTTATTGTTTTCGGTTTAATACCGGTCGCGTCCTGTCTTGAGGGGATGCGTCCAATAGATGCCCATAGCGGTAGCGCCAAACGGCACCTCAGGATTATTGATGCTCGGATTGTTCACTATAAAGTGAGGAATAAAATTCCTGTAGAGCACCACATCGTTTTCTCTCTCTATATCATAGTCCTCCGAAAGAAATCTGTACTTTTCCCCGCCGACGTCCATCGTACACACGAATTGCTGCATGATGCGCTCGCCTCCGTTGATTTCGCGGATGCTGAACACTCCGTCTTCGTTGCTATACCAGCGCGGCTCGAGCACGAAATCGTTGAAATCTATCCATCGGCAGCTACGGATGTCGTCGCGGGTGCGCACAAATCGGATAGTTGTGGTCGTGGCCAGCACCTCTCGCAATTCCTCGACCGTGCTGATGTAATCGCCGCTATACTGCGTGAACGAGATGTCAAATTCCGACCCTCCCCGACACCACTTGTCAAACTGGTAGTCGGCCATAAACTTGCCGAGACAGAACTTCCCCCATTGTTCAAGCTTCCCCGACGCTGATTGGGGCGCCATCGTGGGGCGGCCACATTCGGCATCCGCATCGCGCCGCCCGAGATAGCAGACGCCATCTTTCTCCCGCTCGCCCGCGTTGAAGTCGGGCAACTCGGCATAAGGTATGTCGGCTATGCTGACGACCCACACAGCCCCCTCGCGAAGCAAATCTTCGTCGACCACAATCTTTTCAACCCCGGCGTCGGAAATCTTATAGCCCGTACTGCCGTAGAACAGCCCGATTGAGTCGGCCAGCTCCGGCACAAACGTCACCGCCGGCAGCGTCTCGCCGTCCCAGTATTCCGAGTAGGGCCAGTAAATCTGATAGTCGCCCTCTTTGAGCCGGGTGATGTCGTCGGCGGTCAGGCCGTACTTGCCCGTGCCTCCTTGCGAAAACAATTCCGCTATCCCCTCCCCTTTCTCAGACTCGGCCACGATTTTTGCCCACCCCTCATCGCGCGTCAGAATCTCGCGGAAATAGCAAGCCTCCTCGAGCCCGTAGTTCAGGCTCTTAGTCACGGCTGCATGCACCTCGGCTGCTACCTCTTTGGTCAGGTCGTGGGTTATCAGAAAACGAGCGGTCGCACCCCCCAACACCGTCTCCTCGCGCTGCGCCACGAATTCATCATCCAAATCCGGCTCCCGCGCCGCCCCCGGCCCCTCATCACCGCTGCACCCCCCAAGCATCAGCGCAGCCACGAGAGTAGATGTATTAATGAGATTTCGCACCGAAAGTGCAGATTGTACTAAGTATTTTAATCTTTTCATTCCGCAAAGGTACAATTTTTAACAATACAATCCAAAAAGCGATGTTCGAAATGTGCAGATTCTATTTCAAATGTTCTGGTCAATACATATTTAGTAACTCTCGGAAATTGTAAAAGAGAGGATTTGTCATAGTAGAAATTGCCATCTTTTGACAAATCCTCTCTTTATTCTGATTACTTTATTGGTATTTGTCTACAATTGTACCATCTACCCACGGCAACGTCCAATGAACGCCACTTGCCTCAAATGGAACATTAGGATTGTTATTTGACGACCTTATAAAATTATGTGTGTAGACCGTTCGATAGATTCTTTCATCATGTGATTGGAAAGGAAGGTTTACTTTATATCCGAATGATTTTCCTGCCAAAGTAAGCGTCAATTCAGATTCAAAATTCTTTTTCGAACCACCGTCAGATTCGATAATTTGAAAAGCGGCATTATTTTCATTACCAAACCACTCTGAAATAAGAACACAGTTGTCGAAATATATCCATTTTTTATTTTTTATGTCTTTTCGAGATCTAGTAATTCTAAGAGTAGTGACAGTAACCGCCTTCGAATTAAAGTCCTCTTCTTTTATGATGTAAGGACCACTGTACTGCGCCATCGTTATGTCAAACTCGGAACCACCGGCAATCCACGAATCATACTGATGGTCGGCCATGAAACCACCAAGATATACACTCATGACTAAAGGCTGAATAACGGGAGGTTTTCCTCCACCTATGACAGGCTTGTCGCCGGCGATTTCAACGGGTCCGGGTTCGTCACAACGACCTCCCAAGTAGGCTACTCCGTCTTGCACTAATTCGTTGTTGCTGAAATTAGGGAGTTCTTCGTAAGGGATATCGCTCTTGTTGATAATCCACACGGGATTGTTTTCGGCATAATTCTCATCTACGAGCATAGGCACGAGTTTCCCGCCGTCGATTTTGTAGGCCGTGATTATCTCTGCATTCTGGTCTTCGGGGACGAAAGCAATCACGGGCATAGTTTTGCCATCCCAATTCTCCGAGTATGGCCAGTAGATTTGATAGCTATTCTTTTTGAGAGTTTCTATCTGAGCGGGCTGGAGGGCGTAATTAGAAATTGACGATACTTCGAAAAGTTTCGCAAAATCTACTATCTCGCGATGATAGTCACCAAATCCTGCTACCTTCTTAACTCCATTGTTGGAAGCGAGAAGCTCGGTGAAGTAAGCTCCTTCTTCAAGGCCTAAGTCAAGACCTTGCGACACCACATTGTGGAGGCCTTTCACCATATCGTAGGTGATGGCACTTGTTGAGAGGAACTCTGCGGTGGCCTTTGTGAGTGCCGATACATTCTCCTCTACGAGAAGCGATGATGCGTCGCTAAGGTCTCCGGCTCTACTTTCGACGCCTTCCGGCTCGAAGATAGGCTCGTCGTCGCTGCTACAGGAGAAGAAAGCCATCCCTGAGAGTGCAACGAAAAATGTTAGTAGTTTTTTCATTTTTCTAAAAAAATGGATTTTGATTGGTTAAGCCCCGTCTTTTCGCCGCGGGGGAGTTGCGCTTTTTTGAGAGTGGAGTCTCTTGCTATACGTATAGTTTGGTCTTACGATTCGTCAAAGGGAGGCGGGGCCGGAGTAGAACCAGTCGGCGGTGTGAAACCGCACTTGATAGGCACCGCGCATTGAGAAGAGTTGCTTGGTGAATTCCTTCTCGTCGTCGGTTGAGAAGATGATGAGGCTGCCGTCGGGCGTGCGGATTTCGTAGTGCTCGATTTCGTCGGAGCATCCTGCAATTTTGACTCCTCCCACCCGCGAGATTTCAGCGGAGAACACTCCAAAATCTTTAGTTGGATCGTTGCCGTCAGGATCTTCTCTATCGAGCGAATTGACTACTTCTGTTTTGAGGACGAAGGTTTGACAGACCTTTTCATAAGGATGGTCGAAAGCATGAGCTTGAAGAACCGTCAAAGCAACGATTGCAAAGAGGATGATTGGTAATGAAAATTTCTTCATGTGAAAGTTTGTTTTGGATGACGGTTGCAAAGTTAGGAAGTCTCGGTGAAAGGGGCACAAAAAAGCGGTCTGAATGTGGTCTGAAGTTATCAGACCGCTTTCAGACCGCATTAGAGGCCGTTAAAACGGGGTTTGCAGATGGGAGGGCTATAGCATCGAGAGAGCTGCAGCGAGACGTTTGGGACTCAATTTCGTCTCGAAAAGACGCTGGCTCAGACTTGCCCTTCGAGAGCCGACAGCACCTTTAGAGAGAGCGACAAGGACACCCATCTCTGCAGAAGTAATGCCGCCCCGGAGGAGCAAAGCAGTGCGCCGCTCATTTTCGGTGATAGTCGACTCTGAAAGGAAATTGAGGTTGTCGACGAAATGCGGAGCAACGGTTTTCACAGCAGCTTCGAGTTGAGACCAAAGTTCGGAATTATCTGTGAGAACTTTGTTATCGGCCACCATGGCTCTAAGTTGGGCGACGATGGGAGTAGCATTCAAGTCTGACGGGACAGAGAGGTTGTCGTCGGAGAGAGATTCTACACGGGTAAGAATGTCGCGACGCAAATCGCTTCGTTGGGAGGCTTCCTCGGCTGCTTCGGGAGTCAGTCGCGCAATCATTTCCTTTTTGACCTCGCGCAATTCACCGAACCGTCTCTTATAAAAAATGTAGAGCAACAATCCAAGATTGAGAACAATAGAGAGGATGAGCCACCATCTCAAAGAGTCCATTTCTCTGGACAGACGCTTACCTTCTTTCTCGGCTGCTTCTCGGCGCTGCTCATGCTTACTATAGTCATAAAAATTATGACGATTTATGACGAGTTCTGCGCTATTGTCGGCTTTCTCTTTAGAGACCAATTGGCGATACTTTGACAGATAGTTTAGCAAAGAGTCAATCGGAGACAGACTATGCATCTCGGGAGATAATAACACATAATAGCCCGCATCTTTCATCGTGGAATTGGAGGAATGAATAAGTTCGGAAGCATACTTGTAAGCAGAGTCTCTCAATCCTGCATCGCGATAGATATGCGCAGCAACTCCTAAAGCAACGTTACGGTCCAATTGATCGACTTCATACATTGTATTACGGACTAATGCCAAGGCCGAGTCATTTTGGTTCATTCTAAACAAGACTTCGGCAAGGTCAACCTTAGCCATTGCTCGTTCCTGCGGCGTACTTTGTTGACTCAACTCATAGGCACGTTTGTAATAGGCATACGATTTGTCGTATTGTTTCAATAACGAGTGAGCATAGCCCAACGACCGCGTGGCATAAATCTGACCTTGCGTGTCGTTGAGGAGCGTGCGTATCTCAAGAGCCTGCTCGGTGTAGGGGATAGATTCGGCAATAAGTCCGAGTTTGCGGAGGAGATGGGAGGTCTGACTAAGTATCAATCCTTGCAACCGGCGTGTGTCGTCTCTGACGGGGCACACATCAAGAGCCCGCTGAAAATAGTTTAGAGCGAGCGGATAGTCGTGGATATGGTTGTAGACTCGCGCGGCATTGTAGAGTGCTTCCGCACGGATGACGGAGTCGGTAGGATGTGTCTCCGTGAACGACAGGACATCTTCAATCAGAGAGTCGCACCTCGGCTCGAGGCCCGTCTTGTCGGCGGTGCGGATAGAGACGAGGTCGAAGAGATGGCGGTCGGGCTCGGAGAGGGAGTTGGGGCAGATGCTGTCGAGGAGGGCACGGGCAGCCGTGGGGTCGGTCTCGGCGAGGGCGCGGGCACGCACCACGCGCGCGTCGGGGAGCACTTCCTCCTTCTGCCCGCAGGCGGCAAGCAGGAGCAGAAAGAGCGTGGCGACGAGCGCGAAGGCCGAGGGGAGCCGCCGCCCCCCGCCCCCTCGGCGGGCGAGGAGGGAGGGGGAGACTGACGGCGATGTGGGGTGTTGACGTGGTTGGGATAGCATTTGAGAGGAGGGGAGGGGGGGTCAGTGTTTGAGTTCCACCTTGACCGTGGGGGGCAGCGCGGCGTTTCGCTCGGCCACGGCGTCGACCACCTCATGGGCCAGATGAGCGAAAGCGTGGCCTGTGATGGTGTCGGGGCGCAGAGCGGCGGGAGTGCCGGCATCGCCGGTCTCGGCTATCGACCCCACGAGAGGGATTTGGGCGAGGAGTTTGACGCCGAGGCGTTCGGCGAGGCGTGCCGCGCCCTCGCGTCCGAAGATGTAATAGCGTTCGTCGGGATGTGTCTCGGGGGTGAACCATGCCATGTTTTCAACCAGTCCGAGCACGGGGACGTTGACTTTGGGGTCTTGAAACATGGCGATGCCTTTGCGCGCGTCGGCCAGGGCCACTTCGTTGGGCGTCGAGACCACGACGGTACCGGTCATGGGGAGAGTCTGCACGAGGGTGAGGTGGATGTCGGAGGTGCCGGGAGGCATGTCGATGAGGAAGTAGTCGAGGGTGCCCCAGTCGGCGTCGGTGATGAACTGCTTGAGGGCGTTAGAGGCCATAGAGCCGCGCCATAGCACAGCTTTCTCGCGGTCGACTACGAAGCCTATCGAAAGCACCTTGACCCCGTAGCGTTCGACTGGGATGATGAGCTGGCGGCCGTCGACTTCGTGGACGTAGATGGTCTCGTCTTCGATGCCGAACATTTTGGGCACGCTGGGGCCGAAGATGTCGGCGTCGAGGAGGCCCACTTTGTAGCCCTCCTGAGCGAGAGCCACGGCGAGGTTGGCGGCGACAGTGGATTTGCCCACACCGCCTTTGCCCGACGAGACGCCGATGATGTTTTTGACGCCGGGGAGCACGGGGGGAGCGGCCACGGGCGCGGGGCGCTGCGAGGCTGTGGCAATCTCAATCTCGACGTCGGGCGAGACGTAGGTGTGGATGGCTGTTTCGGCAGCCTTGACCACCGATTTCATGAAGGGGTCGGGGTGTTTGGGGAAGCGGAGGGTGAACGACACCTTCATTCCGTCAATGCGGAGGTCGTCTTCGAGGATTTCTTCGGTGATGGGTTTGCCGTTGCCGGGATAGCGGACAGTGGCGAGAGCGTCGGTGATGAGGCGGGGATAGAGTGTCATATCGTAAGAGCGGGGGGATTAGTAGAGAGTAGTGGGGAGTTAGTAATGGAAAGGGGCGGGGTGAGGGGCGTCAGGTGCGGAGACCGAGGCTTTCGAGGTTGCCGCGGCCAAACGAGCGGTAGGAGTCGGGCTCGATGTCTACCTGCGGTTCCGTGAGCACGACGTCAGGGGCGGGCAGACGGAAGGCGATGTATTTGCTTGGGATGCCTCGGCCGAGCCACTGGGCTTCGTAGTAGGTGGTGATGCGGGGCACGCGGTCGGCCCACTCCGAGGCGTAGAGGTCGGGAGTGGCGGCCACCACCTCAAGGCCGTTGTGACGGGCCATGGCGAGGGTGTAGGCGTAGAGGAAGGGTGAGTCGGTCTTGAGGTTGATGAGTGCGCCGGGCGGGCATACGCGGCGGTAGATGTCGACGAAGTGGGTGCCTGTGAGGCGCTTGTTGACCTTCTTCATCTGCGGGTCGGGAAATGTAATCCAGATGGAGCTGACTTCGCCGGGGGCGAAAAATTCGGGCAGCAGATGGATGGAGGTGCGGAGGAAGCGCACGTTGGCTATGCCTTCGTCGGCCACTGTGCGGGCGCCGCTCCACATGCGCGCGCCCTTGATGTCGATGCCGATGAAGTTTGAGGCGGGGTCGGCTTTGCCCATTCCGACGGCATACTCCCCTTTGCCGCAACCGAGTTCGAGGACAATGGGGTTGGAATTGGCAAACACATCTTTGGCCCACAGGCCGCGCAGGGGGCAGCCTCCGGCGGCTTCGAGGGCCGACTTGGGGTATTGGAACACGCAGTCGAGGCGTTCCATTTCGGCAAATTTCTTAAGTTTGTTTTTTCCCATCAGCGTAGGAGTTTGAGTGTGAGGGTATGAGATGAGGTTGTGTCGCGCTTGGCGGGGGTGAGAGCGAGGATGTAGAGGCGGTCGGCGTAGGGCGAGGTGTCAAACCGGGTTTCGACAAACGGCCCGGCGCCGCTGACTTCGCCCACCTGCCGCCCCGAGATGAGGTAGAGCCGCGCTGACTCGAGAGGGAGCGACGACTCGACGAGCAGCAGGGCGCCGTCGAAGCACACTCTGACACTCGGCGCGGGAGCGGCGGCGGCGGGGCTGTCGACTTCGGAAAACCACGTTATGGCAAATTCGCGCCACTGCGGAGCGGCGAGAAACTGCGCGGCCATGTCGGGGGCGGCCGTGAGCACTACCCTGCCGCACTCCACGCCCTCCCACACATCGGGGCCGAGCGCGGGGACAGCCGTGAGCGCTACGGCATCGATGCTGTCGAGAGCCGTGCAGAGGGCGAAGGCTGAAGCGCCTATCGTCGAGAGCTTCGGCGGGAGCGTGACGGCGGCGAGCGAACCGGCCCCGGCAAAAGCGAGCGGGGCGATGGAGTCAGTCGCCTCGGGGAACTCCGCGGCGTCAAGCGCGACGGAGGCAAATGCCCCCTCGCCCACCCCGACGAGCCGCTGCGGCAGACCGACGGAGGCCAGCGAGGCGCAGCCGGCAAAGGCGCGCGGCCCGATGGCCGTGAGGGAGGTGGGCGAAAGCTCGGCCTCGCGCAGCGGCGTGGCGGCAAAGGCTTCTTCGCCCAGCTCGCTGAGCGTGGGGGCGAAATCGAAGGCCTCGAGCACGCGGCAGCCGGCAAAGGCGCGGAGCCCGACCCGCTCGAGGGCGGGGAGCGACACTTCGGCCAGACTGTCGCAGCCGCTGAAAGCATAAGCCTCTACCCTGCGCACCCCGGGAGCCGCGACGCGGCGCAGACGGCTGCACCCGGCCAGCGCGCCCTCGGCTATCGTCTCTACCCCGGCGGGGAGCTCGAGACTTTCTATCGCGCTCCCGGCGAGAGCCGCCGCCCCCAGGGCACGCAGCGAGGCGGGCAGGCGCAACTCGGCGGCGCGCAGCGAGGCGAGAGACATCGGGGGGAGGGTGTCGGGGCCGTGGGGAGGCAGACCGGGGCGTTCGAAGCCGCCGAAGGCCACGACCGCGGCGTCAGAGAGGTCGAGGCTGCGCAGCGAGCCGAACGCCGAGGCGATGTAGGAAAGTTGCGGGGCGGCCACTTCGCCGACCACGACAAGCTCAGTGATGTCGGGGCTGAGCGCTTCGAGCGTCGCCACGTCGCCTGAGGCGGCCACCACTACCCTTTCGCTCCGGGCAGTGACAGCCGTGAGGCACACTGCGGCCATGACCGCAGCGGCGGCCGGGCGCAGGTGCCTCACGAGCGAAAGACGTATTGTGGCGGGGGCGGGCATCACTTGCGTTTGCCTGAGCCACCGGCGCGGCGCTGCTGCTCGCGCATCATGGCCTGTTGCTGCTTCTGCGCCTCTTCGAGTTTGCGCTGCATCCAGCCTTTCTTTTTGGGCTGCTTGGCCTTCTCGGCCATCTTGGCGCGGATGCTCTCCTCGCTGACCACGCGGCGGAAACCGTAGGTCATGAGGATGGTGATGAGGAGCGACAGGAAGTAGTAGTAGCTGAGGCCTGCGGCGTAGTTGTTGAAGATGAAGAGGAACATCACCGGCATGAGATACATCATCCATTTCATGCCCGGCATGCCGCTCTGGTTCTGGGTCTGCATGGTCGAGCGGGTGTAGATGATGTTGGTGACGGTCATGAGCAGACAGAAGAGCGAGATGTGATTGCCGAAGGTGCTCGAGATGAGGGGTATGTTGCCGGTCCACGAGATGATGGCGTCGGGGGCGGCGAGGTCTTTGGCCCAGAGGAAGCTCTTGCCGCGCAGCTCGATGGCCGAGGGGAAGAACCAGAACATGGCCACGAGCACGGGCATCTGCAGCAGCATGGGCACGCATCCCGACATGGGGTTGGCGCCGGCGCGGCTGTAGAGGGCCATGGTCTCCTGCGAGCGCTTCATGGCGTTCTCCTGGCCGGGATACTTCTCGTTGATTTCCTTGATTTCGGGGGCGAGGCAACGCATCACGGCCTGCGAGCGGAGGCTCTTGTAGGTGAAGGGATAGAGGATGATTTTGATGAAGATGGTGAGCAGGAGGATTACGATGCCGTAGTTGGAGATGAACGAGCCGAGGAACGAGAACACCGGGATGATGATGAGGGTGTTAATCCAGCGGAAAATGGGCCAGCCGAGGGGGATGAGCTTGGTGAGGTGCATGTTTTCCTCGGGGAAGATTTCTTTCTCGAGGCTCTTCATCACGGGATAGGAGTTGGGGCCGAGATAGAACACCATCGAGGCGGGACGAGCCTTCGAGGCGGAGTAGTCGAGGGTCAGGGCAATGTCCATTTCCTTGATGAAGTCGGGATTGTCTTCAAGCAGGACGCTCTTCATGTCGGCGGCGGCGAAGTTTGACGTGGCCATGAGCACGGCCGAGAAGAACTGGTTTTTGCAGCTCACCCATTTGAGCTGCTGATTGACCTCCTTCTGGGCGGTCTTGCTTTCGGAAAGGTGGTCGACGTCGCCGTCGGGATACATGTAGTAGAGAGCCGAGTTGCGTTCCTCGAAGACGCGGCCCGCTTCGAGGCGGCGCATCTTCTGGTGCCAGAGCATGTCCATCGTGGCCACCGACGAGGGGATGACACTCTGCATGCCCTCCTGCTCGATGTCCATGCGCACCAGGTAGGAGTCTTCGGGCAGGGTGTAGCGGATGTTCCACGAGGCGCCGTCGCCGAGGGCCAGACGCATCACCACCGACGAGTCAGACTCCTGGACGGGCGAGAAGTAGAACTCGCGGGTGTCGAAGCGCTGTGTGGCCGAGGTGAGGATGAAACCGTAGGTGTCGGTGTCGGGCGCGAGGAGAGTGACGGCGGTAGAGTCGTAGCTCTGATAGTCTTTGAGCTGGGCGCGGGCTATCACGCCACCCTTGTTGGAGAGGTCGAGGGCGAGACGCGAGTTTTCGAGGCGCACTGTGGTGGAGTCGCCGCTGAGGTGACGGGCGAAGCCTTTGTAGCGGGCGGCGGTGGCGAGGGCTTTGCGCAGGGTGCCGACGGCGGCTGCCGCGGTAGAGGGCTTCATGCCTTCGAGGCGGTTGGCGAGCAGGGGCGCGGCCTCAACCATCCCGTCGGGGGTGGCTACGGTGCCGCTGACGGTGCCGTCGGCGTTGACGGTCAGGTTGACGCCGTCGAGACGCAGCGAGGCTGTGCCCGTCGAGTCGGCCACTCCGAGCTCGCGTATCGTGGCGGCCACCATGGCTGCTTCGTTGGGGGTGATAGAGTCGGCCACGAGATTGCCGGGGTCGGCGGCCTGTTCGTTGGCCAGTTGCTCAATGCGCTCGCGCTCGGCGCGCTGGCGCTCGAGTTCTTCCTGCGAAGGCTGGTTGAGATAGGTGAATCCGAAGATTACCAGGCCCATCAGAAGCAGGCCCATCAGGGTGTTTTTATCCATGAGTCAGTGATGTTTTCTTGCTGTGTATTGCGATTAGGGGGTTAACTCTTTTCTGCGGTTGTTTTTTGACGTGACTACCGTGGGGCGGGGTCATTTCCCGGTGGCGGCGGTGCGCTCGGCGCGGTAGGCTATGGCGGCGTCGACAAACGAGCGGAACAGCGGCGAGGGGTGAAGCACCGTCGACTGGTATTCGGGGTGGTATTGCGTGCCTATGAACCAGCGTTTTCCGGGGATTTCCACCACTTCCACCAGACGGGTGTCGGGGTTTTCGCCCACACACATCATGCCTGCCTGCTCGAAGCGGTCGCGATAGGAGCCGTTAAACTCGAAGCGGTGGCGGTGACGCTCGCTGATGTCGGTGCGGCCGTAGGCCTCGGCCACGCGGCTTCCGGGGCGCAGGCGGCAGTCGTAGGCGCCCAGTCGCATGGTGCCGCCCATGTTGTGGATGCTCTTCTGCTCTTCCATGAGGTCGATGACCTTGTGGGGGGTCGAGGGGTCCATCTCGGTTGAGTTGGCGTCGGTCAGCCCCAGCACGTTGCGGGCAAACTCAATGACCATGCACTGCATGCCCAGACAGATGCCGAAGGTGGGGACGTCGTGGGTGCGACACCATTCGAGAGCCGTGAATTTGCCTTCGATGCCGCGGTGGCCGAAGCCGGGAGCCACGATGACGCCGTCGAGCCCCGCGAGCTGCTCGGAGACATTTTCGGCGGTGAGTTTTTCGGAGTGGATGTAGCGCAGGTCGAGACGGCGCCCGGCGTAGGTGGCTGCCTGGAAGAGCGCCTCGTTGATTGACTTGTAGGCATCCTGAAGCTCGACGTACTTGCCGACGAGACCTATCGTCACCGGCTCGGAGGCTGTCTCCATGTTGGCGAGGAAGTCGTGCCAGGGAGCCATGTCGGGCTCATTGTCGAGGGGGGCGTGCATCTTGCGGAGCACGATGTCGTCGAGACCCTGCTCGTGCATCAGCACGGGAATGCGGTAGATTGAGGGGGCGTCCTTGCTCTGCACGACGGCGCCGGGGCTGACGTTGCAGAAGCGGGCTATCTTGGCGCGCATCTCGGCGGGGATGTCATGCTCGGTGCGGAGCACGAGCACGTCGGGCTGGATGCCGAGCTGCTGGAGTTGCTTGACGGAGTGCTGGGTGGGCTTGGTCTTTAGCTCCTTTGCGGCAGCGATGTAGGGCACGTAGGTGAGATGGACGCAGAGGGCGTTGTCTTCAAGTTCCCAGCGCAGCTGACGCACCGCCTCGAGGAAGGGGAGACTCTCGATGTCGCCCACGACGCCGCCGATTTCGGTGATGACGAAGTCGAAACGCCCCGTCTTGCCGAGGGCCATCACGCTGCGCTTGATTTCGTCGGTGATGTGGGGGATAATCTGCACCGTCTTGCCCAGATAGTCGCCGCGGCGCTCCTTGTCGATGACGCTCTGATAGATGCGTCCGGTGGTGACGTTGTTGGCGCGGGTGGTGGCGATGTCGGTGAAGCGCTCGTAGTGGCCCAGGTCGAGGTCGGCCTCATGGCCGTCGACGGTGACGTAGCACTCGCCGTGCTCGTAGGGGTTGAGCGTGCCGGGGTCGATGTTGATGTAGGGGTCGAACTTCTGAATCGTTACCCTGAAGCCACGGGCTTTCAGCAGACACGCGAGCGATGACGCTATGATGCCTTTGCCAAGCGACGATACAACGCCGCCGGTCACAAAGATATACTTCGTTTCCACGTTATGAATGAAGTTGTTTAGACTTTTTTGCGGTGAGAAAAATTCTTGAGCGATAAAACCCGTTCTTTCGGGATGCCTGAAGTTTGTCATTCGGCCTTTCTCGTCAGGCTCGAAAGCGCTTCGCGATGAGGCATAGCGAAGCTATGCACCTTCATTCCGCACTCCGGCCATCTCCGGAATCACTTCGTCTTATCTGTCCATTTATTTTTCTCACTTACTTATTAAAATGCAAAATTACAAAAATCCCCGCAATAATCTCTCCACGTATTCAAAAAAAATCATTACCTTTGCCGCATGGAAAAAATCTCGGCCACCATCATCGCATTCAACGAAGAGAAGCGCATCGCCGCTTGTCTCGAATCGCTGCACGGCATTGCCGACGAAATCATCGTGGTCGACTCGATGTCGACCGACCGCACCGTCGAGATAGCCCGCGAGCACGGCGCCAAGGTGACCCACCGGCGCTTTGACGGCTTCGGCGCCCAGCGCCAGTATGCCACGTCGCTCACCACCCACCGCTACGTCTTGTCGATAGATGCCGACGAGGTGCTCTCGCCGGCGCTGCGTCAGGCGCTGCTCCGCCTCAAGGAAGAGGGGTTCGCCCACCGCGTCTACTCGCTCTCGCGGCTCAATTTCTACTGCGGCTACCCGGTGAGACACTGCGGATGGTATCCCGACCCCCACATCCGCCTCTTCGACAAGCGCTATGCCAACTGGAATCTGCGCGACGTAGGCGAGAAAGTGGTGTTTCGCGACAATGTCACCCCCAGCGCCGTCGACGGCGACATCCTCCACTACCGCTGCGATACCCCCGAACAGTTTGAGGCCGTGGTGCGCCGCCACGCTGCGATAAAGGGAGCCCTCATCGCCTCGCGCGGCGAGGAAAGCGTCAGCCCCCTCACCCCTCTGGCCAAGGCCCTCGGCGCCTTCTGCCGCTCATATCTGATGCAGGGAGGCATACTCGAAGGGCAGGCGGGACGCGACATTTCGGCTCAGGCGTTCAGAAGCGAGTTTCTCGCCTACTCCGAGGCGCGCCGTCGCTTGAGATTGGAAAAAACGAACAATTCTTAAGCGAAAAGCCGAATGTAAGCACCATTTTAACCAAATTTAACATTCGGGGGGGTAAATTTTCAAATATTGTATGTAACTTTGCACTGCAAGTTTAACGTCAGAGGCATATAGCTACTATCAAAAAGTTTAAAGTCAACAAAAAGTTAGGTTAAAGCGTGGGGGGCAGCTGTGAAGCTCCCCCTCATTTTTTTGCCTCTTTTTGTTTTTTGCCTCTGCCGCCGACACCCCACCCCCCTACCC
>JAIDCC010000088.1 GCA_029056055.1 Duncaniella sp. | reverse complement strand
GCCGGGTGCCGAGGGCGGGGCCTGTGGCTGCGGGGATTAGAGGAGGCAGAGGACGAGGGCTTGGGCGGCGACTACGCGGAGGAACATTGTGAGGGGGTAGACTGTGGAGTAGGCTACTGCGGGTGCGTCGGAGCCGGTGGAGTTGTTGGCGTAGGCGAGTGCCGGGGGGTCGGTGTAACCGCCGGAGACGAGACCCATGATGGTGAGGTAGTTGATTTTGTAGACGCCTCGTGCTATGCATCCGACTATCATGAGGGGGATGAATGTGATGAGGAAGCCCCAGAATACCCACATCATGCCGGTAGAGTTAAATACGGTGTCGGCGAAGCCTCGGCCGGAGGAGATGCCTACTGACGCGAGGAAGAGGCATATGCCGAGTTCGCGCATGAGGAGTGAGGCGGAGGATGAGGTGTAGGTGACGAGTTTGAATTTGTAGCCGAAGCGTGAGAGGAGGATTGCTACGACGAGGGGACCGCCTGCGAGGCCGAGTTTCATTCCGAAGCCTACGTTGATTGAGCCTACGAGGATGCCGAAGAGGATTCCGACGAAGATGGTGATGAGGTTGGGGTGGTTGAGGCGTTTCATCGAGTTGCCGAGGCGTGTTGAGAGTCGCTCGATGTCGTTGAGGTCGCCCACGACTACGAGGCGGTCGCCAACCTGGAGTCGGAGTCCGGGCGATGCGAGGAGGTCGACGCCGGAGCGGTTGACACGGGTGCAGTTGAGCTGGTAGGCTGTGTGGAGTCGGAGTGCGCCGAGGGGTGTTCCGTTGTATTTGGTCTGGGTGACGACGATGCGTCGCGAGTAGACGTGGTTTTTGACGTCGTCCCATTCCATTTCGATTTGGTGGCCTACGACGGACGTGAATCGTACGGCATCGGAGGGGTTGAGGACGACGAGGATTTTGTCGCCGACGTGGAGTTGGGTTTTTGAGGTGGGGATAACGACGTTGCCGTCGGGGCCCATGAGACGTGAGATAACGAAGTCGGTGTCGAGGACTTGGTGGAGTTCGAAGAGCGATTTGCCGTTGATGAGTTCGTTGGTGACTTCGTATGAGAGGATGAGGGGTTTTTGCTGCGACTGCTCGATTTCGTCTTCGATGGCGCGGATTTCGTCTTCGGTGTTGATGCGGAAGATGGCTTTGATGAGGAGCATCGAGAGGATGATGCCGATAACGCCGAGGGGGTAGGCGGCGGCGTATCCCATCGACATGATGTTGATGGCTTCGGTGGTGCCGGCGGCTTGCTGGGCAGCTGCGAGGCCTGGGGTGTTGGTGACAGCGCCTGACATTACGCCAACGAGGGCTGTGATGGGTGTTTCGCCTTCGATGTAGAAGATGGCGAGCACAATGACGACGTTGAGGAGGATGGCTAATACGGCGAGGCCGTTGAGGAGGATGCCGCCCTTTTTAAATGAGGAGAAGAAGCCGGGGCCAACCTGAATGCCTATGGCGAAGATGAAGAGGATAAGGCCGAATTCGCGGACGAATTTGAGGACGTTCGGGTCGACGACGTAACCGAAGTGTCCCATTACGATGCCGACGAAGAGGACGAAAGTTACACCGAGGGAAATTCCTCCGATTTTCATTTTTCCGAGGAAGAGGCCTACGGCGATGACGAACGAGTAGAGCACGAGGGTGTTGGCGAGCTCGAGGTGGCCTGGGGCGAGGAGGTCAATTAACCAATCCATGTGTTTGAAAGTGTGAGTGTTAAAGAGGGGCGGCAGCGAGCCGTGGATGAGGGGCGGCGGCGCGGCCTTGCATGACTTTTTTACCTTTGAATATGCGTTTTCGCTTTTCGAGGTGCAAAGTTACGATTTTTTTCGCAAATTATTGTGTAGCGGAGGCGGGTATTTTTAGTCGAGTTGTCGTTTTTTTGAGGTGAGGAGAGAGGGGAGGGGTCAGAAGGGGTAGCCGATGGCGAGGTGGAATGCGAGGGAGTTGCGGAAAGAGGTCATGTTGTAGTAGCCAGAGCGGCCGGTGTCGTAGGGGGCGTGGATGCCTATGCCGAGGTCGGCGCGCACGACGAGCATGGAGATGTCGAGGCGGAGGCCGACGCCGGTGCCGAGAGCGAGGTCGCGGAAGAAGGTGCGTCCGCGGAGTTGGCCTCCCGGGCGAGCAGGGTCGTATTTGAGGTTCCAGACGTTACCGGCGTCAAGGAAAGTGGCTCCGTGAAGGGGGCCGAGAATCGGGAAGCGGAATTCGGTGTTGGCGAGGAAAATGAATGTACCTGTCTGGTCGAAATAGGCGTCCTTGAGTGTGGCGGGCGCGTGATAGCTGCCGGGGCCGATGGAGCGGACGGTGAAAGCGCGGACAGAGTTGGCGCCGCCGGCGTAGAATTGTTCGGCGTAGGGGACTTGGGAGGAGTTGCCGTAGGCGTGAGCGGCCCCTGAGGCGAGACGGCTAACGAGCCAGATGTCGCGGTAGCGCGACATGCGGTGGTTCCAGACGATTTGAGCGTAGCCTTTGATGAATTGCGAGAACGGGGTTTTGAAGAGAGTCTTCTCGCCGTGTTTGCCGCAGGCTTCATAGATGCTCCAGAAGATGTTGCCGGCTTGCTGGAGGGTGAACTGGATGTTGAGAGAGTTGCGGCGGTTGGCCACTCGGTCGTAGGTGAAAGTGTAGCTCATCTGGGGGATGAACTGGTTTTGGAAGCTGAGGGCGATGGCCGGATTGGCGGCCATTATGGAGTCGAATTCGGCTGTCGTGTGCTGGAGCTTGGTGTAGGTGAGTTTGAAGAGGGTGAATGAGTTGGAAATGTAGCGGCTTGATTGCCAATCGTAAGCAATGCCGGCGTTGAACTGGGACATCTTGAAGAAGTGGGGCCGGTTGAGAAGGTCGGCGCCGAGGCTTAGACGGGTCCAGGAGATGTCGCGGCGTGTGCGGGGGATGAAGTGAGGGGCGAGGAGACGGGGGAAAGCGAGAGTGGCGTTGATGCCCACTTCATAGCTGTTGAAGACGCTTCCGCGATTTCGGCCGGTCTGCCATTCGTAGCTTCCGGTGAGAGAAACGTTGAGGAGCTCGCCGCCACCGAAGAGGTTGCGGTTGGTGATTCCGAGCGTAATACCGGGGCCGAGGTAGGAGTTTGACTTGGAGGAGACGTTAGCTTCGATGGAAGCCTCGAGCGGGCGGTCGTAGGTGCATTGGATGTCGACGTTGAGGAGGTCGGAGTCGATGTCGGTGGTGTCGCGCGAGACGCCGATGCTGATGTCGTTGAAAATGCCGAGACGTGAGAGACGGGTCTGGGTGTTGTTCATGGACCGGACGGAGAAGATGCGTCCCTTGCGGAATGAGATGCAGGAGGGGACGAGACCGTCGCGGAGGCGCGAGGGCATGTAGCGGATGATTTCGCCGCGGTCGGTCATGACGGTGTCGGGCGTGCCGGTGCCGTCGTTACGATAGATGTAGGTGGTGACGCGGCCGGTGCGGTATTCGCGCAGAGCGAGAGCCGGGGTGTTGTCGGCCACGTCGATTTTGAGGGCGATGCGGTTGCGTTGCAGAGTGCTGTCGGCGAGATAGGTGATGTAGTCGGGGCGGAAGAAGTAGTAGCCACGGTTGCGGACAGCGTTGGCGATGTGGATGCGGAGAGCGGAAAGGGAGTCGGTGGAGAAGCGCGTCCCCGGGACGAGGTATTTCGATTTTCCGATGACGCTGTCGATGAGGTGGTAGAGGCGTGTGGTGTCGGGGAGGAGGATGATTGAGTCAATGAGGTAGGGGGCACCCGGCTCGACGGTGTAGGCGATGCGAGCTTTCTTTTTGTTTTTCTGGGTGAGGATTTCGTAGGAGGCGTGACCGGAGAAGTAGCCGTTGTTGTCGAGGAGCTCGTCAATCATGTGAGTGCGCACTTCCGGGCGGACGTCGGAGATGAGAACGGGCTCGGCAACGAGCTTGCCGCGGAGCCACTTGACGAGACCTTTTCCGGGGTCGGGCCAATTGTTGTAGACCCAGAGGCCGAGGGGAAAGGGGTAGCGGAAAGAAGGGGTAAGGGCATTGTTAGGCTTGACGGCCACGGCCTGGTAGAGCTCGTCGCGAACGTCGCCGGGGAAGGGCTGACCATCGGCGTCTTTTTTGACGTCGAAAGATTTGACACCTGTGTATAGCTGCTCATCGGCCGGGATGCGGCGGGTGGTGGAACACCCGGCAACGATGGCCGTGACGAGCAGAATGGCTGCGAGACGCAGGGAGAATGCGGAGTGTTTCATTGTTACTTTTCGGGAGCAGGGGATGAGATGCGGCGCTTTCTGACTCCGAAGAGGTCGCGCAGGGAGTTGAGCTTGCGTTTGTAGACGAAACCGACACCGGTCTGGGTGACTTCGCCTTCGAGGATGCTCTCGTAGCCGGTGTGGCGGAAGATGCGGATGACCATAGAGCCGGAGGCGTTGAGCATGTATTCGAAAGAGATGTCGGAGATGAGGTTCTGCGAGAAGTTTTCGTCGGCATCGGCGTCGGTGGAGTAATTGCCGCCGACGATGATTTTGAAGCGGTCGTTGAAGAGGCTTTTCGAGACTCGGTAAGAGTAGGATGTGGCTGTGGAGGTTGAGCCGTCGAGGGTTTTGTCATACTGGTCCATGCCGAGCGATATGTCGACACCTTTGACGTTGTCGGCAAGCCAAGAGTTGAGCTGCGAAGTGAGGAACGAGTAAATCGGATTGCCACCGAGTTTGGCTGAGCCTTTGGTGTTGCCCCCCTGATAGGTATTGTAGAGGAGGAGGTTCATGGCCTGGTTGGCACGCTGCTCGGGCGACATGGACTGAAGCTCGTTCTGAACGGTGATGTCGTCGTTGGTGCTGAGGTCGAACTGCACGTTCATATCCTGAAGCGTGTTTGTGACGGCGAGGCCCACGTCGAAATTGATGAGGCGTGAGTTCTGACCTTCCTGTGTGATGTTGGCACGTCGGATTTCGTTGGCGTGGAGGTTGAGCACGGGGTTGAGGATGTCGCCGTTGAAGACCACGTAGCTGCCTTCGGCAATGGTGAAGTTGAGTTCGGAAATGACGGGAGGGGAGTAGCGCACGTAGCCTTGGTCGAGGTTGATGCGTCCGGTGAGGCGCATGCCGGTCATCGGGGTCATCGAGAAGTCGAGGTCGCCGGAGGGGTAGACCTGAGCGCGGTTTGAGCCGGAGGGGTTGAGATAGACGTTGACAGCGGCACCCTCGCGCAGACTGAGGTCGGCGTTGAGAATGAGGGCCATCTCGGTGGTGGTGAGCGAGTCGGCCTTGGCCACGGCGGATGAGTCGGAGAACTGGACGAAAGTGACCATGTCGGCATCGCTCTGCGAAGTGAGCGCTTCGGCGGCGTCGGTCATAACATAGGTGACGTTGGTCTGCGGGAGCAGGGCGAGAGCGGTGTTGACCCTCATCAGAGCGAGCGAGCCGCGCACGTCGGCATCGAGGTCGATGAAGGCACGCCCGAACACCTGCGCGCCACCGCGGGCACGGTCGGACTTGACAATCTGAATGTTTGAGGCCTTGGCCGAGAGGTCGATGAGGGGGTTGGCGAGGTCTTTGAGGTCGACGGAGCCGTTGAGGGTGAGGGGATTCTCGTTGCAGCCGAAGATTTTAAAGTCGGTCATTGTGACGACGTTGCTGTCGACGGGGACGGGGGTGTCGGAGAGGCGGAACGTCGTGCCAAGCATGTCGACTTTGACTGAAGCAGAGTCGAATGAGATTTCGCCGCTGAAGCTCGGACTTGCGGGCGTGCCGGTGATGTCCATGTGGCCGTTGAGTGTGCCGGCGAGGCGCCCTGTGCCCTGCGGGAGGAAGGGATTTGCCACGGCCAGCGGGAAGCGAATCATCTTGAAGTCGAGCAGGAAGGGTGTGGCGAGCGTTGAGTCGTTGACGACGCCTGACGCCGTGATGGTCTTGACGGAGTCGACCATGAGGGCAATGTCGGCCGTGGTCTTGCCGCCTTTGTTGCTGACGTTAAGGTCGAGGTCGAACGTGCCGACGCGCTCTTTGCCATAGTAAAGGTCGTCAAGAGATACGTTGCCGTTGCCCGAGAGCACGTTGTCGAGGTAGTGGAGGGTGAGGTCGGCCGAGAGGTCGCCCTTAATTGGGGGCGCGAAGGGATTGATTGAAAGCCAGTCTTGCAGACGCAGACGGGTGATTTCAATCTTGAGAGGGTCGGGCTCGGTCTCATGGTGGGCGATGTGGCGGCCGAGCGAATCGTTATGTGCAGGGTCGTGAATGGTGTAGAGACGTATGGCGCTATTGTCGCCCTCGAGGGTCACGTCGGCATCGAGGTGCTTAGTGACGAGGTCGAAGGTGAGATAGTTGTCGTTGTTGAGGGTCCAGGGCTTGTAGGCGATGGTGGGGTTGTGGGGAAGAAGGTTGACAGTGATGATGCTGTCGGTGTCGAGAGTGGCGTTGAGGCCGATGTTGAAGCCTGTTTCGCCCTGAATGTTTTTCTGCACCACAAACAAGCCGGCACGGTTACGTCCGGCGAAGCCGTTGAGGTTGGCAGAGGCGAAGTCGTCGAACGTGCCGGGACGATTGCGCATCATGCCGCGGAAGATGAGGAATTCGCCGTGTTGCAGCGCCGAGACGTTGATGGTGTCGATGCGCGTGGAGCCTGTGGTGATTCCCTGCACGAGGAGGTTTGACGAGATTAGCGAGTCGTTGCGCAGGGTGAAGAGCGTGTGTTTGAGGGCCACATCGCTCTCGGAGAGGATAGACGAGACGAGGTTGGAGGTGCCCATGTCGGCCATGAGCGAGAAACGCGGAATGGCCGCAGAGAGGGCCTGGACGTTGATGCGCATGCTGTCTCGCTGGGCGTCGATTTCCTTCATGGCGGGAGTGAGGCCGTCGATAAAGGTGAAGAGGTTTTCGGGCGCGTCGAAAGCCACGCGCAGGTCGCCGTTTGTCAGTGTGGCGTAGGCGGCTTGCTGCGAGTTGGTGAGCTGAAGGTCGATGGGCGACGTAGGTTTGAGCGACATCGCGCCGACGAGCCAGTTGAGACTTTCGACGTTGAGCGAAGCGTTGATGGCGTCGGTCTTGGTGTTCATGCCGCCCTGACTGAGAATGTGAGCCGAGCCGACACAGACGGAGTCGGAAAGGTGGAGGGCGAGGAGGTCGAGATGGCGCACGTCGGCATCAAGTTTCCAGTCGATTGAGTCGCCGTCGATTGTGGCATCAAAACCGACGGTGGCGTCGGCGTTGGGGTTGAGCGACGAGAGAAGACCCTTTGCGTTGCCCTGATGAAGAGTGGCGTCGAGAGTAATGTCGCGATAGGTTTCTTTCTGATACTCAACCTCAATGACCTTGGCGTCGGCATCAATAGACGTCGAGGCGAGCATCGGGTTGTAGCCGTGGCCGTCGACTTTGAAGCGACCGGTGACGTCGCCCACGCCAAGGTCGGCCATGAAGGCGTCGACAGGGAAGCGGTCGAGTTGCAGCGTGGCGTCGTAGCTTTCGCTGCGGGCGTGCCACGAGCCGTCGGCCGTGAGGCGTCCGCCACGGGTGGCCACACTCAGCCCGCCCTGTGCCTGTCCGGGCTGATAGCTTACGTCGCCTCGAATCTGCATTTCGGGGAGCAGGGGGAGGGGCAGGAAACTGAACTGACGGTCGGTCAGCGTGGCGAGCCAGCCTTTAATCCCGAGGTCGGCGCCGAGTCGGTCGGGGGTGGTGACATTCGACACTTGTCCCTCGGCTTCGAGGCGCATGATTCCGGCCATACCGAGGTTGAGGGCATAGATGTCGAGACGTTCAGGCGAACCTTCGATGTCGGTGTTTATCGAGAGCGGGCTGAACGGCTGAAGCATTGCCTTGAAATCGGGAAATGCAAGAACAACATCTTCAGGCGAAATGACACCCGAGGCCTTGAGCGCGATGGGAATCGTCGGGTCGGCGGTGAGGTCGCCCATGCCCATTGACGCGTCGACCCGGAGCTGCGAATAGAGGGTGCGGATGTCGAAATCGGATGCTTTCATGGTCACGGAATCCATTTCGAAAAGTCCGGAGCCTGAAAGGTCGAGCCCCGAGCGTTCTACGGCCCGAAGTCTTTTGAGAGGTACGCGAATGGCTACGCCCCGGTTGTAGAAGCTGTCTATTTCGATTTCTACCGCGCTGACGGAGATGTAGGAGGGGTCGAAGCCCGGGGCGGGGGAAAGGCCTGACCGGGCATAGAGACCGCTGCGCGCACTCAGTCTGAGAGTGTCGGCCGTGATGGTGAAGGGTACTGATGCGGTATCTGTCGAATCGACGGGCGATGCGGCCGTCACTACCGAATCGGTAGGGGCGGGGTAGAGGTAGGCGGCGGTGACGGAGTCGATGGCAAGCGAGCGCGCGTTGATGCGCGATGTTGTGAGGTCGATGAGCGCGTCGCGCAGGCAAGCGTCTTCGACGGTGCAACCGAGCGAGTCGATAGTGCCCTCCATGCTCATGCGGTAGACCACGTTGCGAAGTCGGAGCAGGGGGCTTTTAATAATGTAGGGTGTAGAAGTGGTGTCTTTCGGCGCCGGCGGGGTGGTGTCGTTGAGCATCCGCAGCGAGATGTCGGCACCATCAATGACGGAGTTGGAAAGGTTGATGAGTCCGGATTTGAGCCCTACGCCTGTGGCGCCGATGTCGGCGCGGCGAATGTGAGCCCGCAGCCACATGAGCGAGTCGGCATTGCCCATCTGGTAGAAGGCACTGTCGAGCTCAACGCCCGACACGTCGATTTGACCATTGATGAGGGGCATGAGGGCAACACTTGTCGAGAGGGAACGGGCGGTGAGCATCGTGTCGCCCTGAGCCTCAATCACGCAGACGTCTTTAACATTGAGACGCAGAGGAAAACCGAGACGCAGGCGCCCGACGGAGATTTTCATGCCGGTGGATTCGGACACTTTCTCGGTGGCGATTTTGACGGCAAAATCCTGCACGGGGGGCAGATATAGGGCCACGAGGGTGAGCACCACAAGTGCTATAAGACACCCGAGTGTGATGATGAATATCTTGAGAAGCTTTTTTAGCACGATGTGATGCGTAGGGTTTTGTGTGACTTACTCCGGGGACGGCGTGACAGGACTGCGCAACGATATGCGACAGGGCTGACAACGCGGCGTCATCATAGTTGAGAAGGGCAAGATTTCCTGCTAAAATGCAAAATTAGGAAAATTCGTCCATTCCGCAAGAATGTTTGTGCAAGTTTTTGCACAAAACGCTGCTGAGATATAAAAACCGGAGGCTTATTTGAGACCGGCAAGCAACTTTTCTACCTGGGGAAGCACGGGGACGGAGCCGTCGTTGACAATTTCGTGGACGACGGCGTGGCGACGGGCGGGATTGTAGGACTTCTGGGCGTCGATGCGGGCCATGACTTTCTCGCGGTCGAGACCGTTGCGGAGCATAACACGATTGACGCGCAGTTCTTCGGGGGCGTGGACTTCCCAGACTTCATCAACCATTTTGTCGAGGTGGCTCTGATAGAGGATAGCCGTTTCGACAAACATGAGCGGCTGATGACATTCGCGTGCCTGACGCCTGATGTCGGCTCTGACGGCTCCGTGTATCAAATGGTTGAGACGGGCGAGGGCGGCAGGGTCGGCAAACACAATTTCGGCAAGACGTGCGCGACGCACGTTGCCTTCGGCATCGATACAGTCGGGCGCAATTTCGCTGACCAGACGTGCTTTAATGTCGTGGTCGTTGTCTACGATAGATTTAGCACGGGAATCACAGTCGTAAACATCGTAGCCGAGCGTGCGGAGAATGTCGCTGACTACACTTTTGCCACTACCGATGCCACCGGTAATGGCGATTAAGGTTGTGTGCATGATTTTCAGTCGTTTGACTCGATGATATATTCTACACTGTCGGGAGAGAAGGAAAGATTATGATACAGACGAGGTGTGCCCACGATGCTGACCGGGAGTTTGTTGCCGGGGAGGCGCACGTCGTCGTAGTCTACGATGGCTTTAACAGGCATCTCCGTGTTGTAGCTGCTCATGGCAACGAGGTAGGAGATTTCGACGGAGGAAGGGAACGTTACGAGGTGGACGTCCGATGGTACGTTAATGGCTGTCAGGGCAATGTTGCGTTTGCGCGAGATGAGGGGCTCTACAGGCACCGTGACTCTCACGCGGTCAGGCACAATTCTTACTCCTGCGATGGGCTTGATTTTCACCTCGAAAGAGGTGGTGTCGGTGAGGCCGGTGCGGATGAGCGGCTCCGTAGAGACGTTGCGAAGCGAGTGGGGAAGGTCGCCGGTGGAGTAGAGCATCACCGAGTCGGCCGAGGTGGTCAGCGGGCCGGAAACTATGTATTGCAGAGCGGGCTCGACTTCGGCATGGATGTCGAGTTTGACGCGCACGCCCGGAAGCGTCGTGTAGGGGAGGCGAATCGAATCGGGACGGACAGCGAGCACCGTGACGGTCTGTCCGAAGTACTCGCGGACGCGCGTATCCAGACGCTCGTGGCTCAGGAAGAAAGCGCCGTCGCTCGAGACGTCAGACCATTTGACTTTCATGGGCGACACGCCGCCCCATTTGTAGTGGAGAAGCTGCGAGTCTTTGCCCTTGACGCTCGCGCTGATGACCGAGGGGGGATTGACTATCACCGTCACGCTGTCGGGAATGTCAGTGAGTTCGAACGGAATGTCGAAGTCGCGTTGCACTTCGTTGTCGAGGGTGAGAAACACCCAGAAGACGAAAGCAACGAAGCAGAAGAGCAGATACAACATCACATCGCGGCCTCGCTGCGACCTTGCGGCCGCAGCAATCTGCGATGCAATTTGTTTCAGGCGCTCACGCATGGATTCAGCTTTTGATTATCCCGTGTGATGAAAGTAAGACTTCTGATCTTACTTACTTGACAATTATCGGGTTTGTCTCGGTTTTTGAGGGGCACCCGCCCGGAAATGACGGCGTTGGTCTTCGCAGGGCATTGTTGCCGCGAGAAGGCCGAGGGTATGCCCCTCGGATGCAATTAGTTGGCTTTCTGCTGGGCGTCGGTGGCAGCCTCCTGGGCAGAGGGATAGACCGAACCCTTGTCGATGGTGATGGCTACATCTTTAGCGATGGTGATGACGAAAGTATTCTCTTTGATGTCTTTCACTTTGCCGTAGATGCCCCCGGCGGTCACGATGCGGTCGCCCACCTTGATGCCTTCGCGGAATTTCTTGATTTCGTTCTGGCGCTTCTGCTGCGGACGAATCATGAAGAAGTAGAAGATGGCAATCAGAGCCACAATCATGATGATGTTCATCATGCCGCCTCCGGCTGCCTGGAGAAGGATACTGTTAAGCATAATATTCTCGGTGTTATAGGATTTGTAATGGAGTGTTTAGTTTTTGAAGATTACGCCCTCAGCCTTCAGATGCTCGATAATCGAGAAAAGAATACCGTTGATGAAGCCGCCGCTTCGGGGCGATGAATAGGCGTTGGCTATTTCGATATACTCGTTGCAGCTCACGGCGATGGGGATGTTGGGATAGCCGACGATTTCGGTGATGGCCACGATGAGAATAACAACGTCCATGAAGGCGAGACGGTCGGCGTCCCAGCGGTCTTTTTTGAGGAACTTGTCTATCAGGGCTTTGTATTCGTCGAAGTGTTTTACGGCACCCTCGAAGAGTTCCGGGCCGAAGCGACGGTCTTCGTCGTCCTTGAACTGGGGCAGGAGTTTGACGTCGGCGCCTTTGCGTGTGCTTGCAGCATATTTGCGTATGGTCTTGAGTACGAACGTTCCCATCACGTGGAGGTCGTCGTTCCAATAGACCGACTGCGATTCGAGCGTTTCGGCCAGGTCGTCGCCGGGGAGGATGATGGTGCGATAGATGTCGCGCCAAAGGTCGGCATCCTCGGCAAAAGTCTTCTCGCCCGGTTTCGCCATGTATTCTTTATAAATATCGGAGGCGAGGATTTTGTCGAGCAGACTCAATACGAGCATGTCATTGACCTCCCACTCGGCTTTGTGCTTGTCGGCAAATTCTGTGAGTTTGTCGTTCTTGCGCAGCGCGGCCACAAACTTGTTTTCGACAAAGCGCAAGTCGGGATGCAGGTCTTCGTCGGTGGGCATAGGCTTGTGGCGAGCTTCGTCGAGGCGCAAGTCTTCGGCGGCGGTGATGGCCGGAGCGAGCAGAAGCAGACGGTGGTAGAGTTCGTAGGCCTTGTCGAGAGCGTAGTCGAGGGCGTGACGTGTGCTGACGTAGAGCCAGCGGTTGTTGCCGTAGTCGCTGATGGTGGAGTTGAGCAGCGAGATGGCGCGCGCGTAGCCGGCCACCGAGTATTCGCCGCTTTCGCGTGCAGCGGTGATGAGGCTCTGGTTTTTTGCAAGGATGTTTTCAATCACCGACACCCAAAGCGCGGCTTCATCCTTGAGCTCGGGCTTTTTGAGCTTAACGAACTCCTTGTAGGCGGGGAGCTCGGCGATAGCCTCGTAAAGTTCGGGCACGACGCCGTCGAAACGGTGAACGCCTCCGCGCTCCTTCACTATGATTTCTCTTACTTCGGGGAGCGCAGCGAGCGAACCCATGAGGCGTCCGCGATGGATAGCCTTGTTGAGTGTCAATCCTTTGAGCACCGAGGCTCTCTTGCCATCGGTCACGTCGTAGCCGGCAAGCTCAAGGAGCAGCAGCAGGAAATCCAGATAGAGGGCGTGGCCGTAACGTTTGTCGCGCGAGGGATTTTCCGGAAGCTGTTCTATCTTAAACTCGCTCCGCGAAAGCAGATACGAGTAGAGCAGTTGAACTACCTTCAGACGTATTAGAACTCTGTTTACCATATTTGTTTCTGAAATTTGCAGCAAAATTACAAAAAAAAATGTTCACAACCTCAAACTTGCGTAAAAATTTTCTGCTCCATTTCGTGCGTCGTATCGAAGCGTGGAAATCGCGTAGCGGGAGCCGACGGTGTGACATAAAAAAGAAAACCTGCAAACATCGTTGTTTGCAGGTTTCAGGGGAATTTTTGGTCGGGGTGACTAGACTCGAACTAGCGACCTCACGCCCCCCAGACGCGTACTCTAACCAACTGAGCTACACCCCGATTAGAATTGTTTTTGAGGGTGCGATTGAGAGGTTTGTTTCTCAATTGCGGTGCAAAGTTAGGAAGTTTTTTGCAATCGTGCAAATTTTTCGGCAAAAAAATCGAAATTTTTTCGAACGATAGGTAATGATGCCGCTTTTGAGGCGCTGAAAACGGTGGACGCGTCGATGTCCATGTGGATTGAATCGCCCGGAGCGGCGAAGGCGTTGATGAAATTTCTTTTATTGTAGCACACGGTAAAAGTGTGAGGAAACGAAAGTGGAATCTTCGCGCGGAATGAATCGGCACTGTCAAGTTTGCATATCGTTCTCGTACTCCTGTCGGATATGTCACATTCGTTGATGATGACAGTGCGTGGCATCCCCTCCACGATGTTTGCGAACCGTGCCGCCACGGTGATTGAGTCAATTTGCTGAGCCGAAGAGGTAAGCGCAATTAGAATCAGGGATGCAGCGACTAATCCGCGGACTCTTTTCGTGGTTGATGAAAGCATGGTATTTGTGCGTGGAAATGATATAGAAAAAAGAAAACCTGCAAACGATGATGTTTGCAGGTTTCAGGGGATTCTTGGTCGGGGTGACTAGACTCGAACTAGCGACCTCACGCCCCCCAGACGCGTACTCTAACCAACTGAGCTACACCCCGATTAGAATTTGTGTGGGTTGCAAGTGAGTGTGTTTCTCAAATGCGCTGCAAAGTTAGGGAGTTTTCGTGGACTGTGCAAATTTTGGGAGTGAAAATGATGGATATTTAACATAAGTTTAACAAATCGGATGTGATTGTTAAACTATTTAAACCTTTTGTCCCTCCTTTGCGCCCCGTAATGGCCTCCGGGGAAGAGTCGCGCCTTCAGGTCGGGGCGATGCAGACGGTCGAGCGAGCGTTGTATCGAGGCGCGATACTCCGGGTCATACCAGAAGAAGTATTGCCGTTGGGCTTTCTTTGCTTCCGGGGTTGTGGCTGTGAAAACTTTCTTGAGCGTGTAAGGGTGGTAGCCTGTGTAGTAGATTTCTGTCGCGAGTGTCATAGGAGTCGGAGTGAAGTCCTGCACCTGCTCGAGACGGAGGTTGAGGTCTTTGGTCTCGACGGCAAGCTCGGCCATGTCGACTTCACGGCATCCGGGGTGGGACGAGATGAAGTAGGGAATGAGTTGCTGGCGAAGCCCCTCCTGCGAATTGACACGGTCGAAAAACTTCGAAAACTCGCGGTAGAGTTCGAACGACGGTTTTCGCATGAGGGCGAGCACCTCTGGCGACGTATGCTCGGGGGCTACTTTGAGACGCCCAGACACGTGCGACGTAATCAGGCGACGGTTGTAGAGGACGTTGGCGCGGTCGATGTCAGGGTCGCCGGTATGATGCATCGAGAGGTCATATCTGACCCCCGAGCCGATGAACGATTTTTTGATGCCGGGAGTCGCGTCGACCTTTTCGTAGAGAGCGAGCAGCGGGCGATGGTCGGTGTTAAGATTGGGGCACACGGCTGGGTGGAGGCACGACGGGCGGCGGCATACCTCGCATTTCGAGAGGTCGCGTCCTCCCATGCGGTACATGTTGGCCGAGGGGCCTCCGACGTCGCTCAGATACCCCTTGAAGTCGGGCATTCGCGTTACGGCCTTCACTTCGTTGAGAATCGACTGTTCCGACCGCGAGGCGATGAACTTGCCCTGATGGGCCGAAATGGTGCAGAAGGCGCAACCGCCGAAGCAGCCGCGATGGATGTTGACCGAATGGCGTATCATCTCGTAGGCCGGGATGGTCTT
>JAIDCC010000087.1 GCA_029056055.1 Duncaniella sp. | reverse complement strand
GGGGTGGGGTGTTATGATGGTAGGTGTCTGTTGTTGCAGCTTGCGGATGCCTGCGGCTCGGTGTAACCTCGCTGGAAGACAAAAGGCTAAACGGGTCGACGTCAGAAGTTGTTTCATTTTCAAATCTATCTTCCTCACTATGTTAGACCCTAAGAACGACCCCTTCTATCGCGAAGGCGATGCCAAGACCAATGTGTTCGGCTCGGAGGCTATGCTTCAGCCGGCTCCAGTGGAGCGCATTCCGCAAGGCCCCACTACTCCGGAAATTGCCTATCAGATGGTGAAAGACGAGACGATAGCGCAGACGCAGCCGCGCCTCAACCTCGCCACGTTTGTCACCACCTACATGGATGAGTATGCCACGCGCCTCATGAACGAAGCCGTGAGCATCAATTACATCGACGAAACCGAATACCCCCGAATTGCCGTGATGTGTCAGAAGTGTATCAACATCATGGCAAATCTCTGGAACACCCCGGAGACGGCCAAGTGGAAGGCGGGTGCGCTTGCCCTCGGTTCGTCGGAGGCTTGTATGCTCGGCGGACTTGCGGCGCTCAAGCGCTGGAAAGCGCGTCGCAAGGCGGCGGGCAAACCGTATGACAAACCAAACATCGTAATCTCGACCGCCTACCAGGTGGTGTGGGAGAAGTTTGCCACGTTCTGGGACGTCGAGATGCGTGTGGTGCCCCTCTCGGCCGAACATCCCACGCTCGACATCGACAAGGCCATCAGCCTCTGCGACGAAAACACCATCTGCGTGGTGCCTATCCTGGGCGTGACCTGGACCGGCATGAACGACGACGTCGAGGCTCTCGACGCCGCGCTCGACAAGTTTAACGCCGAGACGGGCAACGAGGTGTGCATCCACATCGACGCAGCTTCGGGCGGTTTCATCCTCCCCTTCCTCGAACCTGACAAGAAGTGGGATTTCCGTCTGAAATGGGTGCTGTCAATCAGCACCTCGGGCCACAAGTTCGGTCTGGTTTACCCGGGTCTCGGCTGGGTGGTATGGAAAGACAAAAAGTATCTCCCCGACGACATGTCGTTTACGGTGAACTACCTCGGCGCCGAGGTGACGCAGGTGGGTCTCAACTACTCGCGTCCCGCGGCTCAGATTCTCGGTCAATACTACCAGTTCATCCGCCTCGGTTTCGAGGGCTACAAGAATGTGCAGTATAATTCGATGCAGGTGGCCCGCTACCTCCACTCGCAAATCGGCGCAAGGAAGCCCTTCGTGCCCTACGCCAAGGAGTTGGTCAACCCGATTTTCGTCTGGCGCATGGACGACGACTATCAGAAGACCGCCAAGTGGACTCTCTACGACCTTCAGGACAAGCTGGCCCAGAAGGGTTGGATGGTGCCGGCCTACTCGATGCCGGCCAACATCGAAAAGATGGTTGTGATGCGTGTGCTCTGCAAGCAGGGATTCAGCCGCGACATGGCCGACCAGTTGCTTGCCGACATTGATTTCGCCGTGGCCGAGCTCGATGCCCTCGAGTATCCCACCACGTCGCGCATAGCTATGGAAAAGAACACGCCCCTTGTGTCGAAATCGTTCAATCACACCGGGAAGTAATCCCCCGGGAGTGAAATGACCCCCACATCGCGCCATGGCAGCCCCGGTGAGCCGGAGCCGCCATGGCGCGATTGCGTTGCCAAAAGCGACGTTGGGAAGATTACCTAACGCGCTGTGCAAGAGCCACAATGTACGGACGTACCTTCGGCACGTTTCTCAGGCCGGGCGACCACCAAAAGCGACGTTGGGAAAATTACCTAACGCGCTGTGCCTGAGAAACGTGCCGAAGGCACGTCCGTACATGGAGGCGGAGGCGGAGGGGGCGGGGGGATAGAGAAAGGGCCGACCCTACGTGGTGTAAGGGTCGGCCCTGTGAGGTCACTGAAAGCGATTAGTTAGCGGAGGGGTTACTTCGTTACCTTGTAGGTCACCTTGAAGCCTTCGGCAGAGGTGGGTTTGGGGTCGGCGGTCCATATTACGATGAAAACCTGCTTATGCTCTTTGAGTAGCTCCAGTTCATCGCCACTCAGAACGATATTAGTTGGATTATAATCGTTGGCAAGTTTGTTTTGTGCAGATTTATCAGCTGCGATGTCGAAGTATGATACACCGGCAGGGAGTGTGATGTGAAGCTCGATTTCTTCAGCATCGGAGATGTCTGCAGTGATAGGGTCAAAGCTAACATATCCAACCTCCCATGATTGTTCCGATGCGTGGAAAGTGGCGCCGGTGAGGGTGGCGCTGGTGTCGGCAGGGGGATTGAGGGCTTTCTCGATTTCATCCCAGACGGCGGAGTCGTCGTAGCTCGACGAGCGGGTGAGAACGACCTTAGCCTGAACGTCGCCTTGGCCGAAGTCGGCGGTGCAACCATCCAAAGTGATGTAGATTTCACCGAGACCACGCTTGAACGCATTGAGCTTGGTTCCGTCGTGTGCGGTGCCATCAACGCCGGGGGCATATTCGAAAATCTCGCTTGTAAAGCCCTCTTGAATAGTGCCGATTAGCTCGTACTGCCCTGTGACTACATTTTTGACAATGATGTTGCCGCCGGTGTAGTTGCGACCATTGACACGAATTTCAACCTTGCGAACATTGTGGAGGGCTGCTTCGTCGACTTTGAAAATGAAAGCTTTGTCGTAATGAATATCCCATCCTACGTTTATCGCTCCGGTGAAGGGCGTACCTGTGGTGTAGGGATTGGCGGGGTTACCATTCTGCGAACCGCCCTGATTGCCGGTTGAAGAAGAGCCGCCCGAAGAAATCTTGCGGACTATTACAGTGCCGGGGACATAAGATTTGTGCCAGTCGGTGCAGACAGTCTTTTCGGTCACCCAATCGTTGAATGTGGTGTAGGCATTCTGAATGCCGGTGCGCTCGGTGGGCCACATCCAATGGTAGGGGAGGCAGAGCATCTGGGGGCAGCGAGCCACTTCGTCGGTTGACTCGGGATGAGTGGCGGCGATGACTTCAGTGGTCATTTCACCACCGCGAGAGGAGCGGTCGACCATCACATGGAAGCCGCCCATGTTGGAGAGTCCGTTCTGAGGGTCGACGCAGCAAGAGAGCGAGAAGTTTTCGTCGACGGTGAGAGTGGTCTTGGCACCCGTGTGCGAGAGCGAGCGGGTGTTAATCATCTGGGTGTAGTCGTCGACACCAAACCACTGATGCCATTCCTCGCCCTTCTCACAACTAACGAGACGGCCGCCGTTTGCAGGGTCGCCATAGTAGAGGTAGGCGGGGAGAGTACCACCCGAAGCAAGGGCGGTGATATCAACGGTGTAGGAGCCATCGGCTTGCTGCGTCTTGGGACCAACAGCAAAGACAACGTCGTTGAAGTCGAAGTCGTCGAGAGTGCCAAGGTCCTCGCAGGCCACAACCCATTCGTAGTCGGGACCTGACTCGTCAATGTTGTCATACTCGAAAGGAGGCCAGTTGGAGTCGGGGTCGAGACGGTCGATGAACACGACGAAGTCGTTAAGGTCGAAGTCGCCGTTTTTCCAGTCTTCGCAGCCGAGCACCATTCGGGGGTTGCCATCCTCGTCTGTAGTTTCATAGATGCCGAAGTATGAGCCGTCGTGATACAACCAGTCGGCATCATTGTCTTCGGTTACGTCAGGCCTCATGTCTGTGATGACGGGATTGAACTGCGCTTCTGAGAAGAAACGGTGGCCACCCTCGTCGTGCTCGACATAGAAACCATAGGTCAGGCCGGTGGTGAGACGCACGGCAATACCTTTGGAGCGGAAAGCTAAAGAGCCATATTTTTTAAGATCCTCGAAGCTGTCGTCAGGAGATTGGAGACCTATGGCAATGTAGTCTCCGGCATTGCCCCACGGATTTTGCATTTCGAGGGTGGTGAAGTTGTAGCTATGGTCTGTGTCATCCCAGGGGTGACCGCCTTTCGCGCAGCAGATGGGGAAGTATTGGAAGTCTTCGGGGTCGGTCTGGTCGGCTGTGCGGTAGTAGATGCCAAACTCGACGTTGGCCGATGAATTGAAGTAGGCGGGATAGATTATGATATCCTGAGTGGCGTTGAACGTAAAGTTCTGAGTCACCTCACCGAGGTTTACGTGGCCTTCGGGCAGATGGGTACGATAGGATGTGATGTCAGAAACCGAGAAGTACTTGGCATTTTTGATGTCTTGCGAGCACTCAACGGAAGGAGTGGCAATGGCCAACGAGGCAGACATCTGTGCTATGTCGAGCGAAGCAGCTTGCTTGGCCGTGAAGCTGCGGCCATTGACCCTGACAATGTAGTCTTCGCAACCTTTGGGTACGTCGAAGGTGAGGGTCTTCTTGCCGACTACGCCTTTGAACGTGGCGAAGCAGTACTGACCTTCGGCGGTATTGCCATAGATTTTGACAGTGGATGGATTGGGACAGTCAACAGTGACAGAGCCTTGCTGGGCAGTATTCCAGTCGTTGGTGTTGTCAAACAAACCAAACGTTTTGATGAATTGGCGGGTATAGAGCTCGGACTGAGGTATTTCGACAGGGTCAAGGGAACATGAGCTCACAATGAGTCCTGTAAGGAGTCCGGCGGCAACTAAGCGAGGGTTAAAGCGCATGTGAGTAGGTTTGGTGAGAGGTTAAGAAAGAAGTATTTTTCTCGTATTCCGGTGTAATTACTTTAGAAATCGTGCAAATTTACGCAAAGTAAGGGGATTGTGCAAATTATTAACGTTTATTAACGCGGGTGAGGATTTGGGGATTATCGCACTGTTTTTGGGGGCGGGGAGGTGTAATTTTGCAAACAGGAAACGCGCCGGGGGGCGCTTTTTGGGCGCGCTTTCTGGCGCTTTCGGCCTCGGCAGAGACGCAACGGCTTCGCTAAAGCTCGCCGCACCTCCAAAAAGGCTACGCACCCAAGAGGGCCGTGGGAGGGCGCACCCCTTTGGGGCGCGCGAAGGAGGCAGGGCGCGGCGGAGACGCAACCACCCGAAGACAAACGCTGCCGTCGCGGAGGGACGGCGGAGGCAATGGAGGGTGTTATCAGAGGAATCAGAGCTATCAGAGCCATCTGAGGAATCGGAACCGAGGGCGGGAAGGCGGCGCAACGGGAAGGCGGCGGGGACGGCACGCGGCAGAGACGCCGCGGGCGTGCTAAAGCCCGCCCCACCGCCAAAAATTAAAACCGCAGAGGCATGGGGGCGCCTTGCGGCGCCTTTGGGGTAATAGCCACACCGCCCCCCCCAGGCCAAAGGGCCCGGAGGGGTG
>JAIDCC010000086.1 GCA_029056055.1 Duncaniella sp. | reverse complement strand
CAATATAACAATTATTATGGAGACAGATTTTCTATCGTTTCTGCGCAGGCAGCCTTCGGCATTCAAGGGGGGTGAGCCCGGGGGGGATGAGCGTAGGTTCACGGGAAATTTCTTTTTTCGTGTTTCGACTGATGAGAATGGGCGCGTTGTGATAGATACTGTCGACTCTGATGGTGAGGTAGTTGAGCCTGCTGCGGAGGCTTACCCGGGCGACGAGGGCGGGTTGCTCAGGGCGATGTCGAAAATTCGCGAGGAGGATTTGCTGGCAATAGATTGGGGCAACGAGAAGGCTGACGGTGTGGTGTTGTCGGAGAATCCTTTTCTGGTGTATCAGCTGATACGTTGCAAAAACATCGTTGACGCGCAGATGCGTCGGGTGACGTTTGAGGACACTCGGGCAAATCTTGTGCTGAAGGTGAGCGAAGAGGAGGGGGGCACGGGCAGGCTTGTGCCTGAGTGGCTCGTGACTATCCCGGAAGGTGAAGATGGTGAGGAAGGCGGCGAGCGCGGCGAGACGGAGACTAATGAATTCATCGTGCTGAATGATAGTTTTGTGATGGCTGCGGGGCATATCTATCCGTTCGGTCCGATTGGCCCGTGTGCCGATAAGCTGGGATTTTTCATTTCGCCGTTTGCCATAGACATGGCCGATTTGTTTCTGTCGGTGGTCTATTCGAACGTGTCGAATTTCCGGTTGCATTACGGCTGGTATGAGGTGGCGCAGAAGAGTCAGCCTCTGACGGAGCGACCGGCGGTGATATTCGAGAAGGTCGACAGTGATTTGGGGCTTCATGTGAGGGTCGGCGCCACACTCGAAGGTCTTTCGGAGGAGGCGGTGAGAAATTTCGACCTGCGCAAGAAGGCGAAAATCCATGAGGATACGCAGCGCATCACGGTGCATCCGGTGGAGCGCGTGGATATAGATGCCGCAGCCGAGGAGGTGAAGACAATGATAGAAGAGAGCGCGCCGACGAAACGCGAGGCGCGCGACCTTTATTCCGACGGTGATTATTTCATCATTCCCGAGAGTCTGGCTTCGCCGTTTCTGCTGCGTTGTCTGCCGCGGCTGCTCGAGAATTTCGATGTGCTCGGCACGGACAAGCTGAAGGATTACAAGGTGAAGGCTGTGCGACCGAAGCTCAACTTCAAGTATCAGTCGGGCATAGACTTCCTTGAGGGAGACGCGTCGGTGACGCTCGGCGACGACACCATCTCGCTCGGACAGCTTTTCGAACAATACCGCCGCGACAGGTATGTGAAGCTTTCAGACGGCAGCCGCGCGGTGATAGACAGCGCCTACATCAAGCGCCTCGAACGCATCTTCGGCGACAAGAAGAATGCGGGCGAGGATGTGAAGGTTACCTACTTCGACCTGCCCGAAATAGAGGAGCTGCTGACCACGAAGCTCGACCCGAAATTTTTCGAACGCCAGCGCAAGGTGTTCGAAGGGTTTAACAAGCTTTCGTCGGAGAAACTTGACTTGAAAAGACTCCACGCCACCCTGCGCCCCTATCAGGAGTCGGGTGTGAAGTGGATAGACTATCTTTATAAGAACTCGTTGGGCGGCTGTCTGGCCGACGATATGGGTCTGGGTAAGACGGTGCAGACGATAGCCGTGATATCGCAGCTCTATCCCGGAGAGGAGAAACCGACGCTGGTGGTGATGCCGCGCAGTCTGCTCTTCAACTGGGAGAACGAATTGACGCGCTTTGCCCCCGACGTGACGTTTCACACCTACTACGGCCCCCAACGCGACCTGAACGAAGCACTGAAGGCGAATGTGATACTCACGACCTACGCCATAGTGCGCAACGACATCGAGAAACTCAAGGAAATAGAGTTTGACTACGTGATACTCGACGAGAGCCAGAACATCAAAAACCTTGAGGCGCAGACCACCCGCGCGGTGTTCCTTCTGAAAGCCGCCCACCGGTTGGCGCTGTCGGGCACCCCTATCGAAAACAATCTGACCGAACTCTACTCGCTCTTCAGATTTCTCAATCCCGGAATGCTCGGCGACGCCGACGACTTCAACCGCCGCTACGCCATGCCGATACAGCGCGACCAGGACGAGGAAGCCACCCGCGCCCTTCGACGCCGTATCTTCCCCTTCATGCTGCGCCGCCTGAAGAAGGATGTGCTCAAAGACCTGCCCGACCGCGTGGAGCAAACCCTCTACGTAGAGATGACGCCCGAACAGGCGGAGTATTACGAGCAGCGACGCCGCGCCTTCAAGGAGAGGGTAGACGAAACCGTGGCCAAGGACGGCATCAACAAGGCACAATTCGTGATGTTTCAGGCGCTCACCGAGCTGCGACGCATCGCATCGGTGCCCGAGAGCATGACCGACGACCGCATCAAATCGCCCAAGCTCGACCTGCTCATCGAAAACCTCGTCGAAGCGTGCGACAACGGCCACAAGTGTGTGGTGTTCTTCACCTACATCGCCGGACTCGAACTCACCGGCGAGGCCCTCGCCGCGCGCGGCATAGGCTATGAAACGATGACCGGCGCGACTCACAACCGCCGCGCCGTGGTGAACCGCTTCAACACCGACCCCGAATGCCGGGTGCTTCTGATGACACTCAAGACGGGCGGCGTGGGATTGAATCTGACGGTGGCCGACACGGTGTTTATCTTCGAACCGTGGTGGAACAAAGCCGCCGAGGAGCAGGCTATCAACCGACTGCACCGCATGGGGCAGACGGCCAAGGTGCATTCCTACAGCCTGATTACCCGCGGCACGATAGAAGAAAAAATCCGCCAGCTGCAGGAACAGAAATCAGAACTCTTTGACTCGCTCATCGAGGCCGACTCGACTACCGGCAAGAAACTGTCGCAGGAGGAAATCAACTTCATTCTCGGAAAGTAAGTATGTGTCACAGATTAACATTGCTTGCGCCTTCCACGGAGAGATTTACCGCAGTCTGACTCCAATCACTCCATCAGCACTGTGGCCACTCTCATCCGGAAACTTATATCATTAATTGACGATACATCCTCAGGTATGAAAGCAACGAAACACTCGCATCCCGACATAATAGACAACTCACAGGTGTATTTCAGCGAAGTGAGCAGCGAGCAAGCCGAGAAATTCGCCGCATTGGTTGACGGCAACTACACCAAGGAAATCGTGGCCGGCATCCTCAGAGCGTTGGCCGACTTTATCATCGCCCACAACATCGGGATTATCGTCGATGGCAAACCGACGATGCTGTCGGTGGCGCAGGCCACAGAGGCAAAGAGTTGGAAAAGCTCCGTCAGCAAGGCGCAGATGGTCAAACGAATTGCCGGATGGATGGGGTGTGAGGAAAACCTCCGGCTTTACTTTGCGAAGCAGAGTGGCGGCATGAGTCGGCTCTATAAGAAAATAGCGTCCAACGGCTCCATCGACCTTGAGACTGCCCGAAATCTGGCAGGCAAGAGACTTATCCATCTGGAAAGCTCCCACTATTTCTACAGTACCACCCAGGTGTCGTATAACGAGATACCATGGCTTGTGACCAATCACGCCAGGCTGGAAATGTATATCCGTCTGTCCATGCCCGAAGGAATGCGCAGCACTCTCTTCAACGGCATCTTCCCACGGAAGTCGATAGAGGAAATGACGGTCAAGGAGCTGCCGACCGACGTGCCTGAGCTTCGCGTGATGGACGGCGAGGCAGAGACCTACTCTCTGATACCTGTGCTTCAGAACTACATCAAAAACGGCGTGATAGAACTCGGCGCAACGAAAATGAGCGTTGTGGTGGCAAAGAAAATTCTTCGCAACACCGGGCTCCGGGAATTTCTGCCCGCAGAGACCCGCGACCTCGGAGTGTGGCGCACGATTATGCTCGCCGGCACGCTCTGCCAGTTATACAAAACTGACAAAAACGAAGTAACGGTCAGAAGCGCGATAAGCTCTCTCGCCAAAGTAAACTGGTTTGATACGAGCGGTCAGGACATTTTTATGCATCACCTTCTGCCATATTACGGCTGGCGCAGCAACATCAGACCAACCAGCGGGACGGCGGCACTCCTCAGTGAAGCGTCGGGAGAGGTGTTTGCCAAGGTGCCCGAAGGTTATTGGATGGGGTTTCAAGACTTTCTGATGGAGTTTCACCGCACGCAGGGATCGGTGCTACTTTTCGAGTTCTTCAACGGGCAAAATTATGCCGACAACATCATACTCAACAAGTTTAGCGACGTGTGGGTGACCGAAGGCAACTTCAAGCAGCAGGCAGGTGTGCCTCTGGTGCAGTCGTTCATGGCCTACCTTGCGGCGATAGGATGTGCGGAAATCGCGTGGGAGGACGCCCGCAAAGGCGACCCTTCGCCCATGAGCAGGCTGAGGTATGTCAGGTTGACCCCGATGGGCCGCTATGCCTACGGATTGACGACGAAATTTCAGGCGCCTAAAGGGGAGCATAACGACAAGGAGATTTTTGAACTCTCCGACACCCATCTGCTACTGCGCCCGCTATCGCCCGAAAATCCCTACCTTGGCATAGTGAAAGATTTTGCAGCCCCGGTGGGGGCGGGACGCTATCAGGTCAACGAGAAAACGTTTCTCAACGGCATCAAAGATGTCACCGACCTCAAAGCACGCATCAGCGTGTTTCACGAACTGGTGAGCGAGACGCCGCCGAGCATCTGGGAAGACTTTTTCAACTCGTTGCTGAGCAAAACGGATGCATTCGAGCCGACTCGTGACCACTTTATTCTAATGAAAGTCAAGGAAAACCACACCGAGCTGCTCAAACTGATAGCCACCGACCCCGAACTGCGCCGCATGGTAGTCAGGGCCGAACGTGGTATCATACTGGTTAATATTATGTGTAAAAAGGAGGTAGAAGAGCGGTTGCGTTCGTTCGGCTATTTGGTTTGAACGGGCAGACGGCTCGAAAGACTCACGGGGCGGAACAGCCGAACAACGGCCGTTCCGCCCCGGTAATTATCTAAGGAGACGGGAGAAATCAATCGAAGAGGTTCATCGAAAGATAGCGGGTGCCGGTGTCGGGGAGGAGCGCCACGATGAGCTTGCCTTCCATTTCGGGACGCTCGGCAATGCGCAGTGCGGCAGCCAGAGCCGCGCCCGACGACACACCGGCGAGCAGACCCTCCTCGCGGGCCATGCGGCGAGCCGCGGCAAAGGCCTCTTCGGAGGAAACGGCCATCACCTCGTCGACAACATCCTTATCATAGTTGCCCGGCACGAAACCTGCGCCGATGCCCTGGATTTTGTGCGGACCGGGAGCACCCCCTTCGAGCACGGGCGATTCGGAGGGTTCGACGGCAACGATGCGCACGGCAGCGTTGTGGGCCTTTAGAGCTTTTCCGACGCCGCTGACTGTGCCACCCGTGCCGACGCCGGCCACGAAGCAAGCCACCGTGCCGTCGGTATCTGTCCAGATTTCCTCGCCCGTGGTGAGGAGGTGGATGTGGGGATTGGCGGGGTTATCAAACTGCGAGGGAATGAACGAGCCTGCTATTTCGGCGTGGAGGCGTTCGGCCTCGGCAATGGCGCCCTTCATGCCCTGCGCGCCCGGAGTGAGTACCAGTTCGGCGCCGTAGGCCTGAAGGAGCTGACGGCGTTCTACGCTCATGGTGTCGGGCATGGTGAGAATGAGACGGTAGCCTTTGACGGCCGCAATCCAGGCCAGACCTATGCCCGTGTTGCCGCTCGTCGGTTCGATGAGAGTGGCACCGGGCGCAATCTTGCCCTCTTTCTCGGCCGTCTCAATCATAGAGAGCGCGGCGCGGTCTTTGACACTTCCGCCGGGATTGAAAGCCTCGATTTTGACGGCGACGCGGGCCTTGAGGCCGGAGGCGCGGAGGATATTGCTGACTTCGAGCAGCGGCGTGCGGCCGATGAGCTCCATGAGGTTTGACGCGATGTTCATAATGACAGAATGTTTTTATGTTTTGGTTGCAAAGATAGGGTTTTCAGTTAATATAATGCAAATGTTTCGGCAAAAGTTTTATATATTTTATACATATGTAATAACGAACCAAGCGGCCCGTCGTCACGACGCGCCGCTTAGTTCTTTTAACCTTAAATCTAATACCATGAAAACACAGTGCAAAAATATTTACTTTCATCTATAAAACATCGGTGAGTTAAAAAAAGTTCAGCCCCTGCAAAAAAAATTGCAAAGGCTGAACGATTTTAACATTTGAGTGGACGCTCCATAGTGCGTCTATGCTTATAAATCACAATGTTATCTCAGATTGAGACACGCTATTTTGCGAGGGCGAGCTGCTCGGCTATGAAGGGTGCGGTGGGCGAGTCGGCCTTAGCCATCTGCGCCACGGTGCCCGAGGCAATAATCTGACCGCCGTTGCGACCGCCGCCGGGACCCATGTCGATGATGTGGTCGGCAGCGCAGACCACGTCGAGGTTGTGCTCGATGACGAGCACGGTGTTGCCCTTGTCGACGAGGCGGTTGAGCACGCCGAGAAGCACGCGGATGTCGTCGAAGTGGAGTCCCGTGGTGGGTTCGTCGAGTATGAAGAGCGTGTTTCCGGTGTCGCGGCGGGCAAGCTCGGTGGCGAGTTTGACGCGCTGGTTTTCGCCGCCGGAGAGAGTCGAAGAGGGTTGGCCGAGTTTGATGTAGCCGAGGCCGATTTCCTGAAGCACCTTGATTTTTTTGATAATCGAGGGGACCGATTCGAAAAACTCCACGGCCTGATTGATGGTCATGTCGAGCACGTCGGCAATGGATTTGCCCTTGAAGCGCACCTCGAGTGTCTCGCGGTTGTAGCGCTTGCCGCCACACGTCTCGCAGGGCACGAGCACGTCGGGCAGGAAGTTCATCTCGACGGTCTTGTAGCCGTTGCCCGCACATGTCTCGCAGCGGCCGCCGGCCACGTTAAACGAGAAACGGCCCGGCTTGTAGCCACGCATCTTCGCCTCGGCGAGCGAAGCGAAGAGGTCGCGGATGGCCGAGAAGACTCCGGTGTAGGTGGCGGGGTTGGAGCGCGGCGACTTGCCGAGGGGCGACTGGTCGACGGTGACCACCTTGTCGATATGTTCGAGCCCCTCGATGCTCTTGTAGGGGAGGGGTTGCTGCTGCGAGCGGAAGAAGTGTTGGCTGAGAATGGGCTGCAGCGTCGAAGAGATGAGCGACGATTTGCCCGACCCCGACACGCCGGCCACGACTATAAACTTGCCGAGAGGGAGCGTGAGGTTGACGTTGCGCAGATTGTGTCCCGTGGCGCCGCGGAGCACGATTTTCTCGCCCGACCCCTTGCGCGGTTTCAGATTGGGGGGCAGCGAGAGGGCGCCGTTGAGATACTGCGCGGTGAGCGTAGAGGTGGAGAGCATCTCGGCGGGATCGCCCGAGAACACCACTTCGCCCCCCTTGCGCCCCGCTTTCGGGCCGATGTCGACGATGTGGTCGGCTTCGAGCATAATGTCGCGGTCGTGCTCGACGACGAGTACCGAATTGCCTGCGTCGCGCAGCTGCTTGAGCGAGTCGATGAGGCGGCGGTTGTCGCGCTGATGCAGTCCGATGGAGGGTTCGTCGAGAATGTAGAGCACGTTGACCAGCTGCGAGCCGAGCTGGGTGGCGAGGCGTATGCGCTGACTCTCGCCGCCCGAGAGGGTGGCCGACGCGCGGTTGAGCTGGAGGTAGTCGAGGCCGACGTCGACGAGAAATTTCAGACGGCTTCTGATTTCCTTCATGATTTCGGCGGCGATGATGCGCTGCGTCGGGGGCAGACGGTCTTCTACACCCTGGCTCCACTCGTAGAGGTCGGCGATGTCGAGACGGCTGAGCTGAGCGATGTTCTTGCCGTCGACGAAGAAGTGGAGCGCCTCGCGGTTGAGGCGGTCGCCGTGACATTCGGGGCACTCGCCTCGCGAGAAGTAGCTTTCGCTCCAGCGGCGCGCGGCGGCCGAGGAGTCTTCGTCGAGATAGTTTTCGAGATATTTGACGAGACCTTCGTAGGGCTGGAACGAGTTGAAGGTGGCCATGGTCTGGTTTTCCAGCACGAGGCGCTCGGTGGTGCCGTTGAAAATCTCGTTGACACACTCGTCGGGCAGTTCGCCCACCGGGGTCTTGAGCGTGCAGCCGTATTTTTTGCAGAGGGCTTCAATCTGATGGAAAATCATCGCGTTGCGGTATTTTCCAAGCGGCTCGATGCCCCCGTCCTTTATCGAAAGCTTCGGTTTCGGCATAGCCTTCGAGCGGTCTACGATGTTGACGTAGCCGAGTCCCTTGCAGCAGGGGCAGGCGCCGAGCGGCGAGTTGAACGAGAAGTTGTGAGGCGCCGGCTCGCGGTAGGAGAGACCCGATTCGGGGTCCATGAGCGACTGCGAGAAATAGGCTGGTTCCGACGTTTCGAGGTCGTAGACCATCATCTGCTTCTCGCCCTGACGCAGGGCGTCGGCCACGGTGCGGTCGAGGCGTTCCTCGTCGTCGGGGCTCACCTTGAGGCGGTCGATGACCAGCTCGACGTCGTGGTTTTTGTAGCGGTCGAGCTTCATGCCGAGGGTGATTTCGCGCAGTTCGCCGTCAACCCTCACGTTGAGAAATCCCTTCTTGCGCAGCGTCTCGAAGAGTTCCTTGTAATGGCCCTTGCGGTTTTTGACGAGCGGAGCGAGGACGTAGATTTTCTTTCCGGCATATTTTTCGAGGATGAGCGAGACAATCTGCGAGCGGGTGTATTTCACCATCGGTCGGCCCGTGAGGTAGCTCACGGCGGTGCCGGCGCGGGCGAAGAGCAGACGCAGGAAGTCGTAGACTTCGGTGGTGGTGCCGATGGTTGAGCGCGGGTTGCGGTTGACGGTTTTCTGTTCGATGGCAATCACGGGGCTGAGGCCTGTGATTTTGTCTACGTCGGGGCGCTCCATGTTGCCGAGCATGTTGCGGGCATACGACGAGAAGGTCTCGATGTAGCGGCGCTGTCCCTCGGCATAGATGGTGTCGAAGGCGAGCGACGACTTGCCCGAGCCGCTCAGTCCGGTGACCACCGTGAGCGCGCCGTGGGGCATGTCGACGTCGATGTTTTTTAGATTATGCACGCGCGCGCCCATCACACTGAGCGTCGGCGCGGCCTGAGATGATATGTTTTTCTGATTCATCGTGTGCTGAGGAGAAACGTGGCGTAGTCGCCGCGCCGCTCCGTCGGTCAGACGTGGAGGGGAGCGGGCCTACGCCGCGATTGCGTGTGTATGGATGATGGATGTGTGTGTTGGCGGGGGTGCCTGCCCCTGTGTCACTTTGCCGAGCCTGCTGTCCAGGCCTTGTCGAATACTTTCTTTGCCTGGTGCTTGCGCGAGAGGGCGTTTTTCTCGGGAAGCGCCACCTGATAGGTCTTGCCGGTCTTGTTGGGGAGCGATTTCGAGCGTATCCAGGGATTGAGCTCGCGCACGGTGCGATAGTCTGAGCCGTTTTCGAGCGCCCACTGCGCCCAGTCGTCCACGGGGCCCGACACCTCTACGGTGCGTGTCGCGATGGGTTGATAGAGCTGGTCGGCGGTGAGGATGTAGCCATACTCGGCGGGGTTTTCAAGGATTTCCTTCATGGCGAGCAGGCGGAAGATGTAGCGCATGGTTTCTTCGGGGAGCCAGAGGTCGTAGGCCGACTCGGCTTCCTGATTGGCGAGTTCGTTGGTGACGCGCCCCATGCCGGCGTTGTAGCTCGCGGCCACCGATTCCCAGTTGCCGTAGCGGCCGTAGGCGCTGCGCAGATACTTGCATGCGGCCTGTGTGGATTTGGCCACGTCATAGCGCTCGTCTACATAGTCGTTGACTTCGAGTCCATACTCCTTGGCCGTGGCGGGCATGAACTGCCACATTCCGGCAGCTTTGGCGGGCGAGACGGCGCGGGGGTTGAGGTATGACTCGATGGCGGCCAGGTAGAGCATGTCTGAGGGTATGCCGTTGCGCTCGAGGATGGGTGCCATCACGGGGAAGTAACGGTTGGCGCGTTTCAGGGTCAGCAGTGTGTTGCCGTGGGTATAGGCCATTGCCGAGAGTTCGCGGTCGAGGCGTTCCCAGCGCAGGTCGTCATCGAGGTCGATGGTCTGGTCGGCAAATTTGATTTTGTCGGGGATGCGCGGCGAGCGCACGGCCGAGAATCCTTCGGGATTTTCTGTGGCGTCGTTGTGCGAGGTGCCGTGGGCCGTGGCTTCTTCGGGGGTGCCGAGAAATGCTATCGCGAATGCGGCCGCGGTGCAGCCTATGATGGTGCGTAATGACATAGTCGGAGATGGATAAGGAGTGTAACTGAATTGATGACTTGATGCCGCCGGCAGGGCCGATGGTTAGGGTTAAAACGTCGCGGCGTGTGCCACGGTTCATTTGTAGCCTACGATGTTGATGTCGCCCGAGAGGTTATACTTTTTGCCGTCGGCGCCGCGGGCCTTGATGACGTAGAAGTAGACGCCGGGGCTTACGAATTTGCCTCCGTAGCGTCCGTCCCACCCTGAGGCGGGGTCGTTGAAGGTGACGATGCAGTGGCCCGAACGGTTGAAAATGCTGCATTCGAAATCTACGATGCTCGAATAGCTCACTTTCCAGATGTCGTTGACGCCGTCCTGATTTTCGGGCGAGAAGGCGTTGGGACATTTCAGCATCGACGCTCCGATGCTCACCTCGAAGGGCTGCGACTCCCATTGGCAGTCGCCCGAGTCGTCGGCGCAGACGAAGCGCACGTAGGTGGTGCCTTCCTCCGTAAACGAGTAGTCGAAGACGAGGTCGGTGATGCGCAGCGTGATGTCTTCGAAGTCGGCGTTGCGTGCGAATTGCCATTCGGTGAAGAGCGCCCCGTCGGTGACTGCGGCGCTGAACGCCACGTCGCACGGTGCCGACCCTCCCATCTGTCCCGTCGAGCCGGTCACTTCGTTGTCGGCGTCGCGGGTGGCCTGTTCGGCATCCACGTGGGCATCTACGGCGCGGGGTGTCACCGGTGCGCTCTCCACTTGCGTCTCCTCGCCCCAGGCGCGCAGGAAGCGGTCGCCGCTGACGGTGAAGGTCGTGGCGCAGAGCGGGGCGTCGACTCTCAACGTGGGGCTGAGCGAGTCGAAACGCTTGCTCACCGAGGTGTCGGTCCACGCCTGCGCGCTTTCCGAATAGGTCTGCGTCGTGTAGGCCACTTCAATCTCGCGGTCCACAGTGAAGCGGCGTCCGGTGATGCCGTAGTAGGCCATCTCCGCCCCTGTGCCGTCTACGTCGAGCGCGGTGAGCGCGCAGTTGTCTTGCTCGGCGGCCGGGGTGACCGAGCGCAGGGTCAGCGGTGTGGCCGAGTAGTCGATGAGGTAGAACGTATAGCTTCCGCCGCTCCATGAGAGCATGTAGCCGCGGTCGGCCCGCAGATTGGCAATGTTCACTGCCGTTGCGGTGCGGCTCACCCCCTCTTCGAGCGGCTCGGCATAGGCTGCCCCTTCATGGCCGAACGTGCTGACGCTGACCCCGGTCGGGGATGCACATTCAAACACGGCGGTCAGTCCGTCTACGCCGTCGGCCACGGCCACGACATCGAGTCCGGCCTGCGTCTGCGGGGCTACGCTGACCGGCTGCCGCACGGCTCCCTGCCAGGAGAGGGTCTGGGCGGTTGTGGCGAGGGCCATCGTGGCGAGTGTTAGGACGAGACTGATGCGCATTGTGGGGCGATAAGTTTTGAAGTTATCTACAAAGTTACTGAATTTTTCTCGCAAATGCAAGGCGATTACGCCCGTTTACTATTAAATATTGTGAAATGCAGGTTTCCGCCGGGGTTGGCGTTCGTCAAACGACCGTCCCGGGACGGCTTTTAACGGCCTGTAATAAGGAAAATGAGGAAATTTATAAAAATTATAAACAAATTCTCTGAAAAATATTTGTGTTTTAAAATCTTTTTGTAACTTTGCAAAACAATTCACTCATATCACTCCATCCAAAGGTAAACATTCACCCTCATGAGCGACCGTTTGTACATATTCGACACCACGCTGCGCGACGGCGAGCAAGTGCCCGGCTGCCAGCTCAACACTGTCGAGAAAATCGAAGTGGCCAAGGCTCTCGAAGAACTCGGCGTCGACGTTATCGAAGCCGGTTTCCCTGTTTCGAGTCCCGGCGACTTCAATTCAGTAGTAGAGATTTCGAAGGCCGTCACATGGCCTACGATTTGCGCCCTCACCCGCGCCGTAGAAAACGACATCATCGTGGCTGCCGAGGCGCTCAAGTATGCCAAGCACCCGCGCATCCACACCGGCATCGGCACCTCCGACTCCCACATCCGCTACAAGTTTAATTCCACCCGCGAGGAAATCCTCGAACGCGCCGTCGGTGCCGTGGCCTTCGCCAAGAAGTTTGTCGAAGACGTGCAGTTCTATGCCGAAGACGCGGGCCGCACCGACAACGAATACCTCGCCCGCGTGGTCGAGGCCGTCATCAAGGCGGGCGCGACGGTCATCAACATCCCCGACACCACAGGCTACTGCCTCCCCTCGGAGTTCGGTGCCAAAATCAAATATCTCATGGACCACGTCGACGGCATCGACCGCGTGGTCATCGCCACCCACTGCCACAACGACCTCGGCATGGCTACGGCCAACACCGTCAGCGGCGTCATCAATGGCGCGCGCCAGGCCGAAGTCACCATCAACGGCATCGGCGAGCGCGCCGGCAACACCGCCCTCGAAGAGGTGGTCATGGCGTTCCGCTCTCACCGCGAGCTGGGCATCGACACCAACATCAATTCGTCGAAAATCACCCAGACGAGCCGCCTCGTCTCATCGCTCATGAATATGCCCGTGCAGCCCAACAAGGCCATCGTCGGGCGCAACGCTTTCGCCCACTCGTCGGGCATCCATCAGGACGGCGTGCTCAAAAACCGCGAGAGCTACGAAATCATCGACCCCAAGGATGTGGGCCTCGACGAAAACTCAATCGTGCTCACCGCCCGCTCGGGTCGCGCCGCTCTCAAGCACCGTCTCCACGTGCTCGGCGTCGAACTGACCACCGAGCAGCTCGACAAGGCCTATCAGGAATTCCTCCGTCTGGCCGACCGCAAGAAGGAAATCAATGACGACGACGTGATGATGCTCGCCGGCCAACACCGCAAGGAGTCACACCGCATCAAGCTCGACTTCCTTCAGGTCACCTCGGGCGTCGGTGTCCACTCGGTCGCCAGCATCGGCCTCGACATCGCCGGCGAGAAGTTCGAGGCCTGCGCTTCGGGCAACGGCCCTGTCGACGCCGCCATCTCGGCCATCAAAATCATCATCCGCCGCAAGATGCTCGTCAAGGAATTTCTCATCCAGGCCATCAACAAGGGTAGCAACGACGTGGGCAAGGTCCACATGACCGTCGAATACGACGGCCAGAGCTACTACGGCTTCTCGGCCAACACCGACATCGTGGCCGCCAGCGCCGAGGCCTTCATCGACGCTATCAACAAATTTGTAAGAGCCTGATGGGAAAGACACTTTTCGACAAGATTTGGGACGCCCACGTGGTGCGTCACATCGCCGACGGCCCCGACCAGCTTTACATCGACCGTCATTACTGCCATGAGGTCACCTCGCCGCAGGCTTTCGACGGGCTGCGCCGACGCGGACTCAAGGTGTTCCGCCCCGAGCGCACGGTCTGCTCGCCCGACCATAACATTCCCACCCACGACCAGGACCTCCCGATAGCCGACCCTGTCTCGGCTCGTCAGGTGAGCACGCTCATGCAGAATGCCTCCGACTTCGGGCTGCGCATTTTCCCCATCGGCTCCGAGCGCAACGGCATCATCCATGTCGTCGGTCCCGAGACAGGTCTGACCCTGCCGGGGCAGACGCTCGTCTGCGGCGACTCGCACACGTCGACCCACGGCGCCGTCGGTGCCGTAGCTTTCGGCGTGGGCACTTCCGAAGTCGAGATGGTGCTCGCCTCGCAGTGCATCATACAGGACAAACCGAAGACCATGCGCATCACCGTCGACGGCACTCTCGCCCCCGGCGTGACGGCCAAGGACATTGCCCTCTACATCATCGCCCGACTCGGCACGGGCGGTGCCACGGGCCACTTCGTAGAGTATGCCGGCGAGGCTGTCCGCTCCCTCTCTATGGAAGGCCGTATGACTCTCTGCAACATGTCTATCGAAATGGGTGCCCGCGGTGGCATGGTGGCTCCCGACGAGACCACGTTTGCCTACCTCCATGGCCGCGAGTTCGCCCCCACAGGCGAGGAGTGGGAGAAGGCCGTGGCTTTCTGGCGAACTCTCCCGTCCGACCCCGACGCCCGCTTCGACCGCGAAATCTCTTTCGACGCCGCCGACATCGAGCCGCGCGTCACCTACGGCACCAATCCGGGCATGGGCATCGGCATCTCTGAGACGGTGCCTCCGCTCCCCGACGCTGCCGACCCGTCGCGTCCCTCTGTCGAGGCTGCGCTCGCCTACATGGGTTTCGTCCCAGGACAAAGCCTTGAGGGCACGCCCGTCGACTACGTTTTCCTCGGCAGCTGCACCAACGGTCGTTTCGAAGACTTCGAGGCTTTCGCCCGCGCTGTCGAAGGTCGCCGCCGTCATCCGTCCGTCACCGCGTGGCTCGTGCCCGGTTCGCAGCAGGTGGCCGCACAGATTCGCGCCGCCGGGCTCGACAAGATTCTCGCCGAGGCCGATTTCGAGCTGCGCCAACCCGGTTGCTCGGCCTGCCTCGCCATGAACGACGACAAAATCCCCGCCGGCGCGCTCGCCGTCTCTACCTCCAACCGAAATTTCGAGGGGCGTCAAGGCCCCGGCGCACGCACCGTGCTCGCTTCTCCCATCATGGCTGCCGCCGCGGCAGTCACCGGAAAAATCACCGACCCCCGCAAGCTATGAACGAACAATTTTCTGTCATCACTTCACGCTGCGTGCCGCTGAAGGTGGAAAACGTCGACACCGACCAAATCATTCCCGCACGCTTCCTCAAAGCTACTTCGCGCGAGGGTTTCGGCGAAAACCTTTTCCGCGACTGGCGATTTGCCCCCGACGGCTCCAAACGCCCCGACTTCCCTCTCAACAATCCTGCCTACGAGGGCTGCATCCTCGTGGCGGGCAAGAATTTCGGTTGCGGTTCGTCGCGCGAACATGCCGCCTGGGCCATCCACGACTACGGTTTCCGTGTGGTCATCTCAAGCTACTTCGCTGACATCCACAAGCAGAACGAACTTAATTGCTTCGTGCTCCCGGTCACTGTCTCCGACGATTTCCTCGCCGAGCTTTTCGCTTCCATCGAGGCTGACCCGGCCACCGAGGTGAGGGTCGACCTCCCGGCGCAGACCGTCACCAATCTCGCCACAGGCCGCTCCGAGCATTTCGCCATCAATCCCTACAAGAAAGAATGTCTCTCGCGCGGACTCGACGATGTTGAATACCTCCTCTCCCGGCGCGACGACATCCTCCAATTCGAAAACTCACGTCAAAACTGATTCCACTCACTATGGATTTCAAAATAGCTGTGCTGCCCGGCGACGGTATCGGGCCCGAAATTGCCCTCTGGGGCGTAAACGTCATGAAGGCGGTCTGCGAGAAGTTCGGCCATAAGGTCAGCTTCACCTACGCGCCCGTCGGAGCCGTGGCCATCGAGGCCTGCGGCGACCCTTTCCCGCCCGAGACTCTCAAGGTGTGCGAGGAAGCCGACGCCGTGCTGTTCTCGGCCGTCGGCGACCCCAAGTATGACAACGACCCCACGGCCAAAGTGCGCCCCGAGCAGGGTCTTCTCGCAATGCGCAAGCAGCTCGGGCTGTTCGCCAATATCCGCCCGGTCGAGACGTTCAGGTGTCTTCTCGACAAATCGCCCTTGAAACGCGAGCTCGTCGACGGAGCCGACTTCGTCTGCATCCGCGAACTCACCGGAGGCATGTATTTCGGTGAGAAATTCGAGAGCGACGAGCGCGCCTACGACACCAACGCCTACACCCGCACCGAAATCGAACGCATCCTCCGCGTGGCCTTCGACTATGCCCGCCGTCGTCGACGTCATCTGACGGTGGTCGACAAGGCCAACGTCCTCGCCTCCTCGCGCCTCTGGCGCCGCGTGGCTCAGGAGATGGCTCCCGACTACCCCGACGTCACCACCGACTACATGTATGTCGACAACGCCGCAATGCGCATGATTCAGGAACCGAAATTCTTCGACGTAATGGTCACCGAAAACACCTTCGGCGACATCCTCACCGACGAAGGCTCGGTCATCTCCGGCTCGATGGGACTCCTTCCCTCCGCCTCGATTGGCGAGAAGACCCCCGTGTTCGAACCCATCCACGGCTCATGGCCTCAGGCCAAGGGCAAGAACATCGCCAATCCCCTGGCGCAGGTTCTCTCCGTGGCCATGCTCTTCGAATACTTCGGTTGCGCCGAAGAGGGAGCACTGATTCGCCGCGTGGTAGCCGAATCGCTCGACCAAGGCATCACCACCCCCGACCTCAACCCCGCCTCCACCTACGGCACCCGCGAAGTCGGCGCCTGGCTCATCTCCCGCATCTAACCCCCGCGCCGCTTCCAAAGCGGCGCCCCTCGCCACAGGTGCGCAAAGCGCCGCCTCGTCGCCCCGGCTGCCCCCTCTCTCCGACAGGTGCGCAAAGCGCGCCTCCACACCCCGGTCGCGTCAGCCTTTTTGGAGGTGGGGCAAGCTTTAGCGCCGCCCTCGTCCTCCCTCCGCCGCCCGAGGGTTTGTCTTCGGGTGGCGGCCTCCCCCGGGTGCGCAAAGCGCGCCCCGTCGGCCCCGCGCCTCCCTCCTCTCCTCGTCCCTCGGGTGCGCAAAGCGCGCCCCTGCCCCCGGTCGCGTCAGCCTTTTTGGAGGTGGGGCAAGCTTTAGCGCCGCCCTCGTCCTCCCCCCGCCGCCCGAGGGCTTGTCTTCGGGTGGCGCCCTCCCTCGGGTGCGCAAAGCGCGCCCCCCTCTTAACAGAAACTTTACTACCCTTTGGATGATGCCCTCGGCCCGCCGTTATGGTTCGCCGGGGGATTTTTCTCCCCCATCGAAAAAAAATCTCTCACCCCCATGAACCATTCCACGTCCTCGCGCGTTCTATTGATGAAAGTGAATATTTTTGCACTGTGTTTTCATGGTATTAGATTAAGGTTAAAAGAACCAAGCGGCGCGTCGAGACGACGGGCCGCTTGGTTCGTTAAGACATATCATGTTCCCTCGAGGATAGGGGAGGGAGCTATTCGACTTTGAAGAAGTCGAAGTCGGCGTGGGAGGCTGAGGGGACTACCGAGGGGGTGATGCAGAAGAGGCCTGTCTTCGCGCCTATCCACGTGCCGGGCGCGACGACACATGCGTCGCCGAGCCTCTCGAAATGCGTGCCGTCGAAACTGTAGGAGTAGGCCACGCGGTTGTCGCCCGAATAGGTGGAGCGCAGCCACACGCGGTCGCCTTCCATCGGTGCTGTCGCCACGGTCTTGAGCTTCACGGGAAAGCGGCGGTCGCCCCGTCCCGTCACCACTCTCAGACTGTCGCCGCGCAGTGCGATGAAGGAGTATTCGTTGCCCATGGTGATGAGTCCGGCGGTCGCTGCCGAGTCGGTCAGGTGGGGATACATCAGCGTCGTCACCTCAAAACGTTCGGCGGGAAATTTCTGGAGCATCAGATTGGGCGCATACCAGAGATTGCCCCCTTCGCTCGGGCACGGGGCCGCGAAGAGGCGGAGGTGTCCCGGGGCGTCGGTGAGCGAATACCACCCCTCGCGCGGATTTGCCTGCCATTGCCATTGCAGTCCGAGTGTCGGAAGGTCGAAATCGTCGGAAGTGGCAGGTTTGATGTGACGCACAGGCTCTCCGGTGCGGGGTGCCTCGGCCTCGGCCACGGGGTGAAGCTGCTCGTCGCCCGCTTCGGGCCAGCCGTCGGCAGTCCATCGCGCCGGCTCAAGGCAACTGACGCGCCCCAACACCCCGCGCTGACTGAAATGCAGAAACCACCACTGCGACCCGTCGGGCGTGTCGACGAGTGCGCCCTGGTGCGGGCCGTTGATGCCGCTCTCGCCTCCGGGCGTCAGCATGCGGCGGCTTTCGTAGGGGCCGTAGATGTCGCGCGCGCGAAGCACGGTCTGCCAGCCTTCGCCCACTCCTCCCGCCGGCGCGAGAATATAATACCACCCGTCGCGTTTCATCATCTTCGGCCCTTCGAGCGTGGGGTTGGCTATCGTGTCGTGGTAGACCGTCACACCGTCGTCGAGCAGCGTCAGGCCGTCGTCGCTCAGACGGTGGAGTATCATCGGACCTCCGCGATGGGCCGACCTGACGAGGTAACGGCGCCCGTCGTCGTCGCGAAAGGGGCACGGGTCTTCCCATTTCGCCACCTCGGCCATCTGTCGGAGCGTCCACTCCCCGTCGGGACGGTCGGCTGTGGCCACAAACAGCCCCTCCGACGGAGTGCAGAAGTAGACATACCACGTGTCGTCAAACTTGCGTATCGACGGCGCCCACGCTCCCTCGCCGTGGGCGGGGAGTTCGTAGCGTCCGTAAGGCAGCCGGTCGTAGACGTGACCTTTGAGTTCCCAATCCACGAGGTTGCGCGAATGAAGCACCGGAATGCCGGGAAACGCGCCGAAACTCGAGGCCACCATCCAGTAGTCGGCTCCGTCGCGTTCGATGTCGGGGTCGGAATAGTCGGCGCAGATTACAGGATTGCGGTAGGTTTCGGCCGCGCACGTCGAGAACGCCGCCGTCAGCAGTAGCGAAAAGATGAAAAGGTTTTTCATGGCGATGTGAATGTATGCAGGCGGGAAAGATGACGCCGGAATCAACGGCGGCAGGGTGGGGTGGAGGTGCTTTCGGTGATTCCGGCGTAAGAGGTTGCGGGGGTTGAACAAGGCTGATTACAACTCGTGGAGATTGTGACCCATGCGCTCGCGCTTGGTGCGGAGATAGCGCAGGTTGTAGATGTTCGGCTCGATTTCGATGGGGATGTTGTCTACCACTTCGAGGCCGTAGCCCTCGAGACCGATACGCTTCACGGGATTGTTGGTGATGAGACGCATCTTCTGCACGCCGAGCATACGGAGTATCTGCGCCCCGACGCCATAATCGCGTTCGTCGGCCTTGTGGCCGAGGTGGAGGTTGGCGTCAACTGTGTCGAGTCCCTGCTCCTGAAGCTTGTAGGCTTTGATTTTTTCCATCAGACCGATGCCGCGGCCCTCCTGCTGGAGGTAGAGCACCACGCCCTTGCCCTCCTTCTCGATGAGTTGCATGGCGCGGTGGAGCTGCTCGCCGCAGTCGCATCGCTGCGAGGCGAAGATGTCGCCCGTGGCACACGACGAGTGGACGCGCACAGGCACGGTGTCGCCCTCCTTGATGTCGCCTTTGATTAGAGCCACGTGTTCGAGCCCGTTGCTTTTCTGGCGGAAGGGGATGAGGCGGAAGTGACCGTAGGCGGTGGGCATGTCTACCTCGACACCTTTTTCGACGAGCGACTCGGTGCGCAGACGATAGGCTATGAGGTCGCGGATTGAGATGAGTTTCAGCCCCCATTCGTCGGCCTTCTTGCGCAGTTCGGGCAGGCGGGCCATGGTGCCGTCGGGGTTGAGGATTTCAATGAGCGACGCTGCGGGCGACATGCCGGCGAGACGGGCCAGGTCGATGGCCGCCTCGGTGTGGCCGGCGCGACGGAGCACTCCGGCATCCTGCGCATAGAGCGGATGGACGTGGCCGGGACGACCGAATTCCTCCGGTTTGCGCGTCGGGTCGGCGAGGGCGTTGATGGTGGCGGCGCGGTCGTGGGCCGAGACTCCCGTGGTGCATCCGGGCAGAAGGTCTACGGTCACTGTGAACGGTGTGCCGAGCATCGAGGTGTTGTCGCTCACCTGGTGGGGGAGACCCAACTCCTCGCAGCGCGAGATGGTCAGCGGCGCGCACAGTTCGCCGCGGGCATTGGTTATCATGAAGTTGACCTTTTCAGGCGTCACCTTTTCGGCCGCTATGATGAGGTCGCCCTCGTTTTCGCGGTCTTCGTCGTCGACCACGATGACAAACTTGCCTTCCTTGAAGTCGGCTATGGCTTCTTCTATTGTGTTGAGCTTTATGGGGTCCATTTTAGTGGTCTGTTTGATTTAAGTAAGTGAGAAAAATAAATGAACAAATAAGACGAAGTTATTTTTGCGATGGTTGGAGTGCGGAATGAAGGCGCATAGCGCGCTATGCAACTGAATGACAAACTTCAAGCATCCAAAAAGAACGAGTTTTATTGTTCAAGAATTTTCCTTTACATATATCGTTTTATTTTTAGAACTTACTTAGTTGGTAATTGCTTCGGCGATGCGTCGGGCGGCCGCGGCTGTCTTGTCGAGTTCGGAGCGAAGCAGCTTCTGGTCATATCGCCCTACGAGGTAGAGGGGCACTCCGAGGGGAAACACCACCATCAGAATCAGTCCCCACACATGGCCGCGCCCGAAGCCGGGCATCGCAGGCCAAAGCAGGCGTATCACGGGCAACTCGTTCAGGCGGGCTATCACCACCGCCGAGCGCGTGTTGGCCAGACGCTCGGCCAGACGGTCGGTCTCGCGCTTCACGGCCGTGATTTCCTCGCGGTCGAGCGGCGCGGTGAAGTAAGCCTTGTAGCTTTGCGGCAGACGGGGCGAGGCTTTGAGGGCTTCTATCCGGCCGACGAGAGCCGAGAGCTGTTCTACGGCCAGACGCGGGTCGACGTCGTCGATTACCACATCTTTGAGCGCGTAGTTGCGCTGCTCGCTGAGGGCGAAGAATTTTCTGAACAGGTTGGCGTAGGCGTCCTTGTTGAACACCGCCGAGTCGTTGACCGCCTTGTAGGTGAAGAAAATGCCGAGAGGCAGGAGCACCGCCGCGCTCAGCCACATTCCCTGCCACACTTCAAGCTTGCCGTCGCGGGCCATCTTGTAGCCCATGTTGTCGATGATGTAGTAGAAGATGAAGAGCAGCACCGAAATGACCAGCGGAGTGCCGAGACCACCCTTGCGGATGATGGCCCCGAGCGGCGCGCCGATGAAGAAGAAAATGATACACGCAAACGAGAGGGTGAATTTCTTCTGTAGCTCGATGGCGTGGCGGCGTATCGACTTGACGTCGTCGGCCACCGACAGACTCTTGAACTCATACTCCTGACGCATGCGCTGCGCTTTTCCCAGCGCCTGGGTGAGATAGGTGATGGTGTAGCCCGACGACGAGCCGCGCATGACCGAGTCGACGTTGACCGCCCGTTCGGGCTTGACATCAGGAATGAACGTGTAGACCGGCTTTCCCGCGGTGTCGCGCTCCAGACGGCGGTGCTGGATGTTCATGTAGTTTGACGAGCGCACCGAGGTGCCGTAGAGATTGTTGAGCGAGTCGACGCGCTCGCCCACCGAGTCAATCGTGGCAAGCAGTTCGGCCATGTTCTTGCCGACATACTGGTTGCGCATTCCTTGCTCGTCCATGCGGTTGAAGTTGGCGTCAAACGGCACCATGATTTCCTTCGTCGTAAACGACTCGCGGCGGTAGGGCACGTTGCGCATGCTCTGCGCGGCGGCATCCTTGAGGTTTTCAAACGATTCGCCGCTCCACAGTTCCAGAAAGAGGTTGGTCTTGTCGGGGGTAATCGATAGTCTGCCCGAGTCGGCCAGGATAATCGACGAGTTTTCGAAACCGCGCGACACGTCGTAAATCATCACGTCGTAGAGCGTGCCACGTTCGCGGTCTTTGTGCTCGACGAAGAGGTTGTAGCCCGGAATCTGGTCGTAGAACACTCCCTCGGGGATTTCAAGCTCGGGCGATTTCTGTCGGGCCGAGTAGAGGAGCGTCCACATTTTGGTTTGCGCCACGGGCAGCACGTTGTTCTGAAAGAAGAACGCCCCGGTGGCGATGAACACCATCAGCACGATGAGCGGCGCCATGGTGCGCAGCAGCGAGATGCCCGACGCCTTCATGGCCGTCAGCTCGAACTGCTCGCCGAGGTTGCCGAAAATCATCAGCGACGCCAGAAGTATGGCCAGCGGCAGCGCCATGGGCACCATGGTCAGCGCCGCATAGAAGAAGAGTTCGGCTATGACGTCAACGCCCAGGCCCTTGCCGACGAGGTCGTCGATGTAGCGCCAGAGGAATTGCATCAGCACTATGAACAAGCAGATGCAGAACGTCATCATAAACAGAGGCAGAAAGCTCTGGAGTATGAAGAGGTCCATTCGCTTGATGCGCGGAATCATGGGCGGCTTGACTTGAGGTGTTGTGTAATAAGCGGTTGAGTAAAACGTTTTGGGCCAACCCGCGGCGCCGATGCCGCGGGTCGGCCCAAACCAATATCGTTGTCTTTATCGCCGGCTGCTTACTTAATGCCGAGGCGGGTCTTGACGGTGGGGGTGATGTCGGTCACGTCAGTGCCTACGTAGACGGGCACCATGTTTTCGAAGATGAAAGTGTAGGCGCCTTCCTGACCTACGGCCTGAACGGCTTTCATCACGTTCTCCTGGATGGGAGCGAGGAGCTGCTGTTGCTGACGCTGGAGGTCTTCCGCAGCTGTCTGACGGAACTGGTTGATTTTGGCCTCGAGTTCCTGCATCTCGGTGGTGCGGCGCTCGCGGATGGTGGCGGGGGTGTTTTCGTCGAGAGAGTTGTATTCTTCAAATTTCTTTCCGAATTCTTCCTGAAGCTTGGTGAACTCAGCTTCATATTTCTGCTGCGAGGCCATGAGCTGCTCCTGGGCAGTCTTTACTTCGGGCATTTCCGACATGATGGCCTGAGTGTCAATCACGGCAAATTTCTGGGCGCACATGCTCACGGGGATGGCGAGCATGATTGCGAGTAGGAGTTTCTTAATCATTTTTCGTTTATGAGATTTTTTAGTTTTCGTTGATGATTTTCAGCCGTGCGGCGAGGCCGTCGGCTTTTGCGACTGCAAAGATATAAAATTTAAGTAAGTCTTGCAAATTAGTTATGAATGAAGTTTCGACTTACTTACTTCGAATAACCTAACTTTGCGAGCACCTCGTTGCTCACGTCGATGCGCGGCGAGGCAAAAATGATGTCGCTCGAGGTGGCGCGGTCGAAGATGCACTGGTAGCCGCGCTCTTCGCTCACCTTCTTGATGGCGTTGTAGACGTCGTCCTGAATAGGTTTCATCAGGGTCTGACGCTTGGCATAGAGCTGTCCTTCGGGACCGAAGTATTTCTGACGCAGCTCGGCGGCCTCCTTCTCCTTGGCAAGGATGGCGGCCTCGCGGGCTTTCTTCTGCTCGTCGGTCAGAAACACCATTTCGTTCTTGTAGTTGTTATACATGCTCTCGGCTTCCTTGGCCACGTTTTCGATTTCTTTCTGCCAGCGCAGCGAGAGCTGGTTGAGCTGTTCGTTGGCCATCTCATATGAGGGAAGGCTCTGGAGGATGTAGTCCATGTCGACGAGAGCGAATTTCTGAGCCGAGGCCATCGACACGCCGCCCAGCACGAGGGCTATCACGAGGAGGAGTTTTTTCATAATTCTTTCGGATGAGAGTGGTTGATTTCGAGTTAACGTTTTTCCGACGGAGTCGTATAATATTAAGACACTTGTAATATTAAGACACTTGCGGCGGCGAAAAGTTTAACCCCCGCCGCCGCAATGTGTGTGTTTAGAATTCCTGGCCGAGGATGAAGTGGAAGTGCGAACCGCCCTTCTCGCCGTTCACGCGGTCGAAGCCGTAGGCCCAGTCGATACCCATCATGCCCACCATGGGGAGGAAGATGCGGGCGCCGACGCCGGCCGAACGTTTCAGGTCGAAGGGTGAGAACTTGCCCACGCTGTTCCATGCGTTACCGCCTTCGACGAAGGTCAGACCGTAGATGGTGGTCGAGGTGGAGAGCATGAAGGGGAAGTGGAGCTCGAGGCCGAAGCGGGTGTAGGCGCGGCCGCCGCCTTCATAGTAGGGGGTCAGCTGTCCGTTGTCGTAACCGCGCAGGGCGATGGTCTCCTGGGCGTAGGTGTACGACCCCGACATGCCGTCGCCGCCCACGTAGAACGTTTCGAAGGGTGAGCGGAGATATTTGTTGTAGCTGCCGAGCAGACCGATGTCGGCGCGGGTCATGAGCACGAGCGTGTACTTGCCTTCGGGGTTGGTGAGGGGCGTGTAGGTGCGGCTCTTGAATTTCAGCTTCCAGTATTCTATCCAGTGGTAGAGTTGGGCCTGGGCGGCTTCGGTGTTTTCGCTCGAAAGTTTCTTCCAGTCCTTCTTGCCGAAGAGCGAGGCGGGCGGAGTCATCTGCAGCGAGAGCGAGAACGACGAGCCTGTTCGGGTGTAGGTCGGGTTGTCGAGCGAGTTGCGGCTGAGGGTCAGACCGAGCACGAGCGAGTTAGATGTGCCGTTGCGCATGTTGAGCAGGTAGTCCCAGTTTTTGAGCGAATACCATGTGTAGCCCAGTTCGGCCTGGAACGTAAACCAGTCGTCGGGCCAGCTGAGACGCTTGCCGAAGCCCACGTTGACGCCGAGCATCTGGAGATACTTGTTGGGGTCGTAGGAGTTTTCTATCGAGCTCTGATAGTAGTCGTTGTAGCCGTTGCCATAGCCGTAGAGACCGCCGTAGCTATACATCATGTTGTTGTAGTAGCGGTTGTTGTAGAACGACGAGTTGACGCCGGTCTGGCGGCTGTAGTAGGCCGACACCGAGAGCTGGTTGGGGCGCTTGCCGCCAAACCACGGGTCGAGGAACGATATCGAGTAGGCCTGATAGTAGCGGGCGTTGGTCTGTGCCGAGATGGTGAACTGCTGGCCTTCGCCCTGGGGGATGAGGCCGCGGTAGGAGTTGGGGTAGAAGAGGTTTTTGATAGAGAAGTTGTTGAACTTCACTGCCACTTTACCAATCAGACCGGTCTGTCCCCAACCGAACGAAAGCTCAAACTGGTCGTTGCTCTTCGAGGTGAGGCCGAAGAGGATGTCGACGGTGCCGTTTTCCTCGTTGGGCTGCGGCTCGATGTTCATGTTTTCGGGGTCGAAGTGGCCGGTGGTGGCGATTTCGCGCGCCGAACGCATGAGGTCGTCTTTCGAGAAGAGTTTGCCCGGCTTGACGCGCAGCTCGCGGCGTATCACCTTTTCGTAGAGGCGGTCGTTACCGGTGATGATGACTTTGTTGATGCGTGCCTGCGGTCCCTCGAACACTCGCATTTCGAGGTCGATGGAGTCGCCGTTTACGTTCTTTTCGATGGGCACGAGGTTGAAGAACAGGTAGCCCTTGTTCATGTAGTAGTTCGACACAGCGTCTTCGTCGGTCGACGTGCGCTTCTCGAGGAGTGTCTGGTTGTAGACGTCGCCCTTCTTGAAACCGAGCACCGAGTTGAGCGCGTCGGTCGAGTAGATGGTGTTGCCCACCCACGAGATGTCGTTGACGTAGTATTTGCGGCCTTCGTCGAGGGTGATGTAGACGTCTACCGCCTTGTCGTCGTAGGGCACGACCGAATCGGAGATGATGACCGCGTCGCGATAACCTTTTTCGTTGTATTTCTGAATGATGCGTGTGAGGTCGTCTTCATAGTCCGACTCCACGAATTTCTTCTGCGAGAAGAGTTTGAGAAGGTCGCCTTTCTCGTTGGTCTTCTTCATGGCGCGTTTAATCTGACGCTCCGAGAGGGCCTGCTCGCCGTCGATGTAGATTTTGTGCACCTTCACCTTGTCGTGCTTGTTGATGTTGATGTCTACAAACACTGAGTTGGGGTTTGAGAGGTCGTCGATGAGGTCGATGTTGACCTTCGCGTTGCCGAAACCTTTGTTAGAATAATACTTTTCGATGATGGCCGTGGCGCGGTTGACGATGTTGCGCGTAATCTGGTTGCCCTTCATCAGTTGCAGCGCCTCTTCGAGGTCTTTCTGCTCGCCCTTCTTGATGCCGTGGTAGCGGATTTCGGAGATGCGCGGTTGCTGACGCAGGTTGAGCGTGAGCCACGCCTTGTCGCCTACGGTCTTGTCGACCACAATCTGCACCTTCGAGAAGAGCTGCTGTTTCCAGAGTCGCTTGGCGGCTTCGGAGAGGTCGGGACCGGGGATGGGGATAATGTCGCCCACCTTGAGGCCGGTGTAACCGATGATTGTGAAATCCTGATAGTTGTCGGCTCCTTTCACCTGAATGTCGGCTATTTCGTAGGAGCGGGGCATTCCTGAGAATACCACCGTGGGTGAGAATACGGTGTCGGTGGCCACCTGCGCGCACACTGCGGGTGCGAGCATCAGGAGTGCCACGAGGAGCAGAATATTTCTAAGACGTTGACGCATTAGTGATAATGTGTTTTCGGCAATTACAGAGGGTGATGTGGGGGTGACGGATGGAGAGGGGGTGTGCACTGTGTCGGGGGGGAGGCGCGGCGGGTCGCGGTCAGTCGGAGGGTGTGGCGGCGGCCACTTGGTCGGAGGTCAGTCCGAAGCGTCGCTCGCGTCCCGAGTAGTCGGCTATGGCCTTCAGGAAGTCTTCTTTCGAGAAGTCGGGCCAATAGGTGTCGGTCACCACAATTTCGGCATAGGCTATCTGCCAGAGCAGGTAGTTTGAGATGCGGTGGTCGCCGCCGGTGCGTATCAGCAGGTCGGGGTCGGGCATTCCCGCCGTGGCGAGGTAGGCCTCAAAATCGGCGTCGGTGGCCATGTCGGAGGGCTTTCGGCGCCCCTCGGCCACGTCGAGCGCAAAGCGTCGGCACGCCTCGCGTATTTCCCAGCGCGACGAGTAGCTCAGCGCGAGCGTCAGCGTCAGCCCGGTGCAATGCGACGTGTCGGCGATACATTTCATCAGACGCCGGTAGGCTTCGTCGGGCAGGCGCGAGGTGTCGCCAATCATGGCCAGACGCACGTTGTTTTTGATTAGGTCGGGGGTCTCGCGCTCGATGGCTATCACGATGAGGTGCATCAGGGCGTCAACCTCGGCCTTGGGCCTGTTCCAGTTCTCGGTTGAAAAAGTATAGAGTGTCAGAAACTCCACGCCGGCTTCCGATGCGGCTTCGGTGATGCGGCGGACGGTGTTGACGCCCTCCACATGCCCTTGGCTGCGGTCGAGGCCGCGCGCACGTGCCCATCGGCCGTTGCCATCCATGATTACGGCTACGTGGCGGGGTGGTGTCGGAGTGTTCATTTGGCAGTTTGTTTTTTGTATGGGTGTTTGTCGTTCAGAGAGAGGGGTGTGGGGTAGGAGGCTCAGTCCTGGCGGTTGCACGCCACACACCGTTTGCCGAATTCATAGCTGATCGAGATGAGTAGCGCCGAATACCAGTCGGTGTTTTTCAGAAATGAGCTCTTTATCATGTAAGGGTCGGCGAGGCGGGCGTCGTCTGCCTTGTCGCCGAAGAGTTTTGTCATCGAAAATTCGAGCGACAGATTGAGACGCTCGCGCAATTTGTATTTCACCCCTGCGGCAATCGGGAGCGACAGCGCCGCCGCCGACCCCGACGAGTTGGAGGCCACCGAAACGCCGAGCCCTGCGGCGATGTAGGGCGTGAAGCGCATCAGCCGCTTGTAGCCCTCGCCTATGCCGTAGTTGAAGAAGTTGAGTTCGTAGCGGCACTGGGCGTCGTAGACCGTAGATTTGAAATCAAACGGCTCGATGCCGGGCAGCACGTTTTCCATGTCGGCGGTCGACCCCGACAGCGAGCTCATTCCCACGATGGCGTGGATGGCCCAGCGGGTGTTGGCCAGGTAGCGAAACGAAATGTTGCCGCCGAAGCCGGGCTTGCCGAAGAGGCTTGTCTCGTTGGCGTCGCCGAGATAGCCGGTCATCCCTACACTCGCTCCGAGCGAAAACTTATAGGTTTCGGGCTGAGCCACCGGGGCATCCTGCGCCGAAGCGGCCGACGGCACGAGTGCCGACAGCAGCAATGAGCATAGGAAGAGGGTCAGTTGAGTGGCTCGAAGCATTATTGCTTTTTATTAATAATGTATAACTCTTTGGCTTGCCTTAGTAGATGGGGCTGAAGGTGTAGCGGGCTATCACGCCGCGGCGCACGATGGGGAGCATCTGCCCTGCGGCATTCTCGCCGCCAAACACATAGATGTAGGGGCAATCCCATTCGTCGGGTATCGCGGCGATGCGCGAAACGGGCGCGGCGGCAGTCATCGGCACGAGCTTACACCAGGCCGGGAGGCGACGCACGCCGAGCTGTGTCCATGCCTGCGTTTGGGTGGCGGCGGCTGCGTCGGCATCCTTGAGCACTTGGGTGCCCACGTAGGCGTCTGCACCATAGAAAGCGGTCATTTCGTCGGGCAGCTGGAGGTAGTCGTCGGCCTTGCGCCATGTGATGCCCCAGTCATACGAGATGTAGACGGTCTTGCTGACGGCAAGACCCCCGTCTTCGTCGGCGGTCAGCGCACCCATTGCCAGGAGGGCCGAGCGTTCGCTGACAGCCCAGTTCTTCTGATTGACGCGCGGAGTGTTGTAGGGGAACACGGCATAGCCTTCGCCCGCCGGAAGGGGCATTGTCGAGACTTTGCCCCAGCGGCCTCCGTCATAGGCCCACGCGTCGCCGGTCATGGAGCCGTCGGCTTTGCGGCCTCCGACAATCAGACCCAGAGGCGAGGCGCTCCACTTGTTGGTGTAGCACACCAGACGGCTTGCGGCAGCCACGGGGAAGTCGGCAGCCAGGGCGCTTTCGGTCGAGGCGGGATAGCTGACGGCTTTCCAACCGTCGGCATCGTGGCGCGCGCCGAGCAGCGTGCCCTCGATTACGCCATACACGCAGTCCATCGCTACGCCCGTGTCGCTCCATGAGAGCGCGTCGGGAGTGCCGGTGGCCGTATAGATGTGGCCGTTGGCCACGATGGCGAATTCATTTTCAGAGATGGCTTCGAAACTCTTCAAATCGGCTCCTGCGGGAAGTGTCGAAAGGACTCCGCGCTCGGTGCGGGCGCCGGTCGAGAGGTCGCGCACTTCGTAGAGCGTTTGTCCGGCAGCCCCGAGCGAAATGACTTTCTGTGTGCAGGGGAGTTCAACGGTGGTGATGGCTGCAGGCACGGTGTTGACATTGTCGAAGAGTGCATTCTGCTCGTAGGAAGTCCAGACCAGCGTGTCGGGGACAGATTTGTGGACGTTGACCTGAATCTGATAGTCGCGTGTCTGGGTGTTGTCGGCCGCACGCACATGGAGCTTCACCGGCCCGTCGGCAAAGTTGATGCTGTCGTTGGGCGAGTCGATGTAGCTGACGGTGGTGTCGCGCGAGGTGCCGGCGATGCGGTAGGTCAGGTCGATGGCCGTGGCCGACGCCGTGCCGATTTTCACCTGAAGTTTCGATACTTTCGTTCCCACGGGGAGCGAGTCGGCATTGTAGATGCGCGCGTTGATGAGGTCTATCGAGAAGAAAACAGAGTCGAGCGCCTGCACCACGCTGTCGTTCTTGACGAGCGAGAAGCTTGTCACGGCGCAGTTGCCCAGATCGCTTTCCGATTGGAAGTTTTCGGCGTCTGATGAGTTACAGCCCTGCATTACCATCGTAATGAGCACTGTCACAAAGAGATATAATAATGAGTGGCGTGTCATGTCGTTGAGACTGAGTGTCGCTGCGTGTTATGGGTGGTTAAATCTTTACACTTCACCCCCTTTCGGAGATGCGTATTCAACGTGCAAAGGTAGGAAAAAAAACGCAAATCTATGTCATCTATTAGTTAAAAAACAAAAAACCTGTCGTGACACCCCTCTCTGCGGCTCTCATTTGATACCCATCATCGCAAGGAGCGGGTCGGCCAGAACGGCCGTCAGCACGCCGTTGAGAATGAGTCCGAGGGTGGCGTAGGCTCCCGCGCGGTCGCTCAATTCGGCGGCTCGCGTCGTGCCTATCACGTGGGCCGCGGTGCCCATGCTGATGCTTCGGGCTATCTGACTGCCGATGTGGCCTATGGTGAGCACCTTGAAACCGAAAATCGACCCCAGCAGCCCAACGCACACCACGATGGCCGCCGTGAGCGACGGAATGCCCCCAATCTGGCGCGACACCTCTATGGCGATAGGCGTAGTCACCGATTTGGGCACCATCGACAGCACCACCTCGGTAGAGGCGCCCAGCGCCTGCGCGATGAACACCACCGAAATGATGCCCGCCACGCACCCCGCGAGCTGCGACAGAAGTATCGGCAGAAACTGTCGGCGGATTTCCTGCAACTGGCTGTAGAGAGGCACCCCCAGCGCTACGATGGCCGGCTTGAGCCAAAACTCTATCAATTGGCCGCTCTCCGAGTAGGTCTCGTAGGTGAGGCCGGAGAGTTTCAGACCGCCGATGATGACGAGAATGGTGATGAGCACGGGGTTGAGCACCGTCCACCCAGTGGCTGCCTGAAGCCGCTTCGCCCCGAGGTAGATGGCAAACGTGGCCGCAATCAGAAAAATGTCGCTTTCGAAAAATTCCATTTCTTCAAGGCGGTTAGTCGCGCTGCGCGCTGTGATGATGATTTCTGTGATGATGCTTCACGCCCGTGTGGAAAAGCTGATGCACAGCCCCGGTCACCACGAGCACCACCGCCGTGCTCACCACCGTGGCCACCGTGATGGGAAGCCATTCGGCGGCGATGAGGTCGAAGTAGAGCATGAGCGCCACACCCGGCGGCACGAAGAAAAACGCCATGTTGCTCACGAGAAACCTGCTGATGGGACGCACGGTCTCAACCTTCACCCACCCCATCTGTAGCAATGCCGTGAGCAGGAGCATCCCCAGAATGCTCCCCGGCACCGGCACCCCGACCACCCGCGACAGAAACTCGCCCGCGGCCAGACACCCGAATATTATCGCACATTGTTTTACCATTTCAAAAATCCTGAGAAACGAAATTTGCCTGCAAAGTTAGAAAAATTTCCGCTTTTCTGTCGCATCCCTCTCTCATTTTTGCCATTCGTCGGCGCTTGGAAAAGTCACGGCAATTTTGTAATTTTGCAGTCCAATCACATCAAAATTTCGTAAATGCTTAAAAAAATCCTTACTCTCGCCGTTGCGGCTCTCGGACTGATGGCCGCTCCTCAGGCCTCGGCGCAATTCAATCTCGCCAAGGCTGCCAAAGCTGCTAAGTCGGCCGCTCAGGCTGTCACTCTCACCGATGCACAGATGACTGCCTACGTTAAAGAATACATCGATTGGATGGACACCCATAACGAAGTGGCCGCCGAAGATTCGCCCTACACGCAGCGTCTGAAAACCCTCACCGAAGGCCTCACCGATGTAGATGGTACGCCCCTCAACTTCAAGGTTTACCTCGTAATCGACGTCAACGCCTTTGCCTGCGCCGACGGCAGCGTTCGTGTTTTCTCATCGCTCATGGACATCATGTCTGACGAGGAACTCCTCGGCGTGATTGGCCACGAAGTGGGTCACGTAGGTCTCCACCACTCGCGCAAGGCATTCAAAAACGCCCTCCTTACTTCGGCTCTCAAGGATGCGGTTGGCTCGGCCAACTCTACCGTAGGCGCTCTCACCGACAGCCAGCTCGGCGACCTCGGCGAAGCAATGATGACCTCGAAGTTCTCGCGCAAGCAGGAGGAGGAAGCCGACGACTACGGCTACAAATTCCTTAAAGACAAAGGTAAAGACCCCGCTGCAATGAGCGCCGCTTTCCGCAAACTCAAGGAACTCGAAGGCGACCAGAAATCGTCGAAACTCAACCAGCTCTTCTCGTCACACCCTGACCTCGACAAGCGCATCGAGCGCATGGACAAAAAGATTGCCGCCGAGAAGAAGTAATCACCCCATCATCTGAAAATCCCAGCGCCGACCCCGCACACCCGGGCGTCGGCGCTGTTTTGTTTTTCGTTTTTGGGGAGTATTGCCACAATATCAAATGATTACGTGGCCATGTAGGGGCGCAATACATTGCGCCCGCAGCGACGCAGGCGGACGTGCCATTCAATACGTCGGAATATGAAAACGGCCTGAAAAAATACGCGACCATGTACGGACGTGCCTTCGGCACGTTGCTCATACACAGTACGTTAGGTGATATTTTTAGGTTGTGATGTATTGTCGCGGTGCCCCTCCTACGTGCCAAAGGCACGTCCGTGCATTGAGGCGTAATCAATTGATATACAGACGTCTTTTGTCCGATATCTTAGACCTGCACGGACGGCAGGGTGAAATTCGGCGTCGTCAGACCTCCCAGGGGCGTCTCGAAAAAAAAATTTCGCACATCTGTGAACCTTTTCTCAACCCTGCGTGTTGTATAGATGAAAGTGAATATTTTTGCACTGTGTTTTCATGGTATTAGATTTAAGGTTAAAAGAACCAAGCGGCGCGTCGAGACGACGGGCCGCTTGGTTCGTTATGACAATCAATTAAATATTTCATCCGCGTCGACGTGGCGTTGCGACATACGATAGCATAACATTTGCTTTGGGGGAATGGATAATGCGCTGTAGGACGGGACTGTGGTATGTAGCCGAGGCTGAGCCACAACAATTCACGATGTGAATATTTTACCTAACACGCTGTGCATGAGCAACGTGCCGAAGGCACGTCCGTACATGGTCGCGTAAATTTTTGCGCCGTTTTCATATTAATATGTGCTGAATGGTATGGCGCGTCCGCGTAGACCCACGTCGTCGAATCGCCCATGCTGAAATCCACCAGTCGCCGCGGCCGCGCCATGGCGCAATGCGGTTAAAATAAAGAATTGAGGAAGACATCAGAAATTACTATCGGCACTTCCCCAAAAGATAGCAGCGCCTCCGAATCAAGATAACCGATTGATTAGCAGGTAGGGACGCGCCATGGCG
>JAIDCC010000085.1 GCA_029056055.1 Duncaniella sp. | reverse complement strand
GTCTTTGGGTGGGTGCCCCTAGCGCGTCCCCCTTTAATTCCCCATTACCCATTCCCCATTCCAAATTTGTCTTCGTTCCCCATTCCCCATTAGAAAAGAGGGGCTTCAGCTCCGCCCGCGGTCGCCCTTCATCGCGCTCAGCAGCGCGCGGGCTATCGCCCGCGACGCCTCCTTCACCACCGGCGCAAACGACGGGAAATCATTGAAATCCACTATCGTCAGACGCTCGTCGGCCCCAAGTATCGCCTGACCGCCGTAAATGTCGGTCTCAAGCGCCTCGGCCGCTCTCACCGCCAGACTCCGCATTCGCTCCGCCAGTTCCGACGGCGCCCTGTGTCCGTCAGGACCCAGACAACTGTAATACCCCGCCGACCCTACACCGTAAAACTGTATGAGCCGCCCCGGCATGTGGCGCGAAATCACCGCCCGCTTTATGCCGCGCAGAAAGTACTCCTGCACTATCTGTTGCGCCTGCGCCGGAGTCCGCACAAACGTGATGTCCTCGCGGTGGCGCGGAAACGTGTCGCCGCGTTTTATCCACACCTCGCTCAGCCCCGCCGCCTCCATGTCGGCTGTCACCACCGTGTCGGTCTGCACCACCAGCGAGTCGGGAAACGCTATCCCGCTCCCGAGCAGGATGCGCGCCACACGCTCCCGCAGACAGTTTTCCACCGACGCCGCCGAGTTGACCACCGTAGCCCCCCTCGCCTCCTTCTCGGCAAGGATTTCGAGCGACCGCTGATGGCGGCACATGTGCACCACCGTCTCCTCCTCGATGTCGCCCGCCCCTATCAAATCCTCCTCCGAAAGTATGCGCACACGATGCCCCCGACGGCGCAATTGTTCGGCCGTCAGGTTAAGGATGTCGGCATCAATGCCGATATGGTTGGGCGAATAGACGGGAGCGCGGAGTATGGCGGCTATCATTCCGTTGCGGCTGCTGACGTTGGTTCCGGGTTTTCAGTGGCTCCCCCCTCGTTCTGACGCTTGCGGCGGCGTTCGGGCTGCTGCTTGCGCAGCGGCGAGCGGGTGCATTCCTCCTCGCGCTGACGGGCGCGATAGATGTCGATGGCCGCGTAGATGGCCTCGCGCAGCGACCGGGGGTCGGCTACGCCGCGTCCCGCGATGTCGAATGCCGTCCCGTGGTCGGGCGACGTGCGTATGAACGGCAGCCCCGCCGTGTAGTTCACCCCCTCCGTGTCGGCTATCATCTTGAATGGTATCAGCCCCTGGTCGTGGTAGATGGCCAGCACGCCGTCAAACCGCGTGTAGGCTCCCGACGCCCAGAAGCCGTCGGCGGCGTAGGGTCCGAATGCCACGAGATGCCTGCGGTTGGCTTCTTCGATGGCGGGGATGATGATGTCCTGCTCTTCGGTGCCTATCACTCCCGCGTCGCCGGCGTGGGGGTTGAGTCCGAGCACCGCGATGCGCGGGCCGTGCACACCGAAGTCCTTCACGAGCGTCGCCGCAAACCTCTCGATGGCGTCGGCCACGCTCTCCTTGGTTATCAGCTCGGCCACACGCGCTATGGGGTCATGTATCGTCACGAGCGCCACCCTTATCCCACGCCCGCACATTATCATCATGGCCTTCGAGGGGTTCTCGGGGTCCGACAGACGGTCTTCAAGGTATTCCGTATGACCCGGAAACGAAAATTCCTCGCTATGGATGGCGTTCTTGTTGATGGGACAGGTCACGAGCACATCTATCTTACCCTCTTTCAGGTCGGCCGTGGCGCGTTCGAGGGCCGCGAAGGCTGCCTGCCCCGCTTCGGGCGTGGCCGTGCCGGTGGCCAGAGGCGTGTCTTCGGCCACTACATTAATAATGTTCACGCGCGAGGGGTCGGCCTCCTCCGCATCGGCTATTTTGTTCCACTTGAACTCCGGCAGTTCGAGCATCTTGCGGTAGGCCGCGGCTATGCGGGTCGAGCCGTAGATGACCGGGGTAAACAGCTCCTGCGCTATGGCCGGGTCGTCGAATGTCTTCAGCAGCAGCTCATACGAGATGCCGTTGATGTCGCCGTGGGTGATGCCTACGCGCAGCTTGGCCGGCATTTCGAGGGGGGTCGATTCTGTGGTGATATCGTTTTCTTCCATCTTCTGGGGTGGGGCGTTTAGTGGTGGGTGGGATGTGATTTCGTCAGCTGAGCGTCGGCTACTTCGGCGTCTGGCCGCCGCTCAGATAACTTTCATACAGCTCGGGCGAATTGATTATCTCCAGAGCCTTGACGAAAGTCGGATTGAGGGGATTGATGATTTTGTAATATGTCTCGGTCGAGAACAGGTCGCGCCCTATCAGTCCCTTCATGATTAGACTGATTTGTCGCGACGAGGTGTCGAATTCTTCCTGATTAAACTCGATGCCCTCGGCAGCCGCCTCCTTGATGAGTCCTTCGATGAGCGGATGGTCGATGGTCGGGTCTACTTTGTCCATGTACTCCTTCTCCGAATGATACTGCCGGCTCAGCCGCTGGCGGTTGCGGTCGAGATACGACGTGGCAAACGAGGTGATGACGCCCTTTGCCACAAGGTCGCGGTAGTAGGGAGTGTAATACGACGTGTCCACCGGCACGAAGGCGTCGGGCACGATGCCGCCCCCGCCGTAGACCGGGCGATGGAGGCGCAGGGTGTAATACACCGTCGAGTCGTTTATCTGTATCGAGTCGGCCGACGTCATTTCCGCCGAGGCCAGACGCTCGCGGAACGACCTCGTGTAGCTGTCGGCGTCGCCCGACGTGTAGGGCTTCTGGATGCAACGCCCCGAGGGTGTGTGATAGCGCGACACGGTCAGGCGCATCATCGACCCGTCGGGAAACGGAAACGGACGCTGCACGAGACCCTTCCCATAGGTGCGCTGTCCCACGATGACGCCGCGGTCGTTGTCTGAAATGGCGCCCGCTAAGATTTCCGACGCCGACGCCGAGTAGGGGTTGACCATTATCACCAGACGCCCGTCCTGAAATGTCCCGTCCGAGAAGGCGCGGTAGAAGGTCGGCTTCCCTTTCGACGCGCTTGTCGACACGAGCGTGTCGCCCCGGTGCAGGAAGATGTTGGCTATCTCCGTGGCCTGACGCAACATTCCCCCGCCATTGTCCTTGAGGTCGATGATGAGGTGCTGCATTCCCTTCTTGCGCAGCCTGTCCAGAGCGTCGTTGAACTCGTCGGTCGATGTCTCGGCGAAGCGCGCCAGCGAGATGAGCCCCACCGAGTCGTTGAGCATGTAGGCGAAGTCTACCGAGTTGATGGGGATGGCGTCGCGCTTGGCTTTGAACGTCAGGATTTTCGGCGTCCGCCCGCGCTTCACTTTCAGCAGCGCCGTCGTGCCCTTCGGCCCGCGTAGTGCTTCGAGGATTTCAGAATTCTTCTTCTCTACGCCCGACACCACCGTGTCGTTGCACGACAGGATGCGGTCGCCCGGCAGAATGCCGATTTTGTCCGACGGGCCTCCGGGGGTCACCTCGAGCACGTACACCGTGTCGCGAAGCATCTGAAACCTCACTCCGATGCCCGAGAAGTTGCCCGACAGCGGCTCGGTCAGCGCGCGGGTCTCCTCGGCGTTCGTATACGTCGAGTGCGGGTCGAGACTCTTCAGCATCGCTATGATGGCCTCTTCCGTGAGGTGTGACGCATCTATCGAGTCGACGTAGAAGTTTTCTATTATCTGCTGGGCGGTGCGGAGCTTGGCCTCGGGGGTGAGGGGCTTCGTGTCGCTCTGCGGGGCGGCCGGGGCGGTCAGGATAGCGGCCGTGAGAGCTATTGCTATGATTGATAGGCGGCGCAGCATGACGTTTCTGTAAAAATGTGTGTGTTCGTGTCTTTTGTGGTTACTGTTGTGGCGGTTGCGGCAGAAAGCGGTCGGTAGGATAGCCGTGGGCCCGAAGCTCGCGCACCACCGACGACGACACCGACGACAGTTCCGGCGTCGAAAACAGCAGCACCGTCTCTATGCCGGTCAGCGAGCGGTTCACGTCGGCTATCGCCCGCTCATACTCGAAGTCGGCCACCGACCTCACTCCCCGCAGCAGCGCGTCGGCCCCCGCCGCGCGGGCGGCCTCTACGGTCAGACCCGTGTAGCAGGTCACCTTCACTTTCTTCTCCTCCGCGTAGAGGCGGCGGATGGCGTCGAGGCGCGCCTCAAGCTCGTCCGGGTCGGGTTGCTTCGTGGCGTTCACCCCGACGGCTATCACAAGCTCGGTGCAGAGGGGCAGCGCGCGCTCCGCTATCGAGGCGTGGCCTGTCGTGAATGGGTCAAACGACCCCGCAAAGAATAGTCGCATGGTCGGGTAGGGTAGTGTGTGTGTGGTCGTTGGCTGTGATTGATGCCGGTTCAGGTGGCGTTTCGGTTATTGCACCGTCTGCTCGGTCGAGTCGAGCTCCGTGTCATCCTCCACCACCAGATTGTCTATGATAAATGTCTGGCGCTCCATCGTGTTCTTGCCCATGTAGAACTCGAGCAGTTCGGCCACGGCATCCTCCTTGCGCAGGCTCACGCGGTCGGCTCTCATCCCGGGCCCGATGAAGTCGCGGAATTCGTCGGGCGAAATCTCGCCCAGTCCTTTGAATCGTGTTATTTCGGCATTCGCCCCGAGTTTCTCGATGGCGGCGATGCGCTCCTCGTCGGTATAGCAGTAATACGTCTCGTCGTCGGCCGCCTTCTTGCCTCGCGACCCCTTGCGAGCCGTCTTGGCGTTGCGCACACGGAACAACGGCGTCTGAAGCACATACAGATGCCCCTTCTTCACCATGTCGGGGAAGAATTGCAGGAAGAACGTCAGCAGCAGCAGACGGATGTGCATGCCGTCAACGTCGGCATCCGTAGCTATTATCACGTTGTTGTAGCGCAGCCCGTCGATACCCTCCTCGATGTTGAGAGCGGCCTGAAGCAGGTTGAACTCGTCGTTCTCGTAAAGGATTTTCTCAGGCACGCCATATGAGTTCTTCGGCTTGCCGCGCAGCGAGAACACCGCCTGCGTCTCTACGTCGCGGATTTTCGTTATCGACCCGGCGGCCGAGTCGCCCTCCGTGATAAATATCGATGACGCCAGCTTCTTCTCCTCGTCCCCCTTCGGGTCGTTGAGGTGCACGCGGCAGTCGAGAAGCTTCTTGTTGTGGATGTTCACCTTCTTCGCCTTCTCGCGCGCCAGCTTCGTGATGCCCGCCATCGCCTTGCGCTCGCGCTCCGAGTTCTGCACCTTCTTCAGGATGATGTCGCCTATGTCGGTGTTGCGGTGCAGGAAGTTGTCAAGCTCAGTCTTGATGAAGTCGCCCACGAATTTCGCCACCGTCGGACCCTCCGGCCCTACGTCGCGCGACCCCAGACGGGTCTTCGTCTGGCTCTCGAACACCGGCTCCTCCACCTTAATCGAGATGGCCGCTATCATACCGTTGCGGATGTCTGAATACTCGAAATCGCGCTTGAAGTATTCCTTGATGGTGCGCGACACCGCCTCCTTGAACGCCGTCAGGTGAGTGCCTCCCTGCGTAGTGTGCTGCCCGTTGACAAACGAGTAATACTCCTCGCCGCGCTGATTGGCGTGAGTGATGGTCAGCTCGATGTCATCTCCCTTCAGATGGATGGGCGCATAGAGCGGGTCGGCCGACATGTTGTCGGTCAGCAGGTCGAGCAGTCCGTGGCGCGACACATAGCGCTGCCCGTTGAAGTAGAGCGCCAGCCCCGTGTTCAGATAGCTGTAGTTCTTGATTAGGGGCACTATAAAATCCTCATGGAAACGATAGTCGCGGAAAATGCGCGCGTCGGGCGTAAACTCCACCAGCGTGCCACCCGGCTCGTCGGTGTTGACCACCGGACTCTCCTCCACCACCTCGCCACACTCGTAGAGCACACTCTTGGCCTGCCCCTCGCGCACCGACCGGATGTAAAACCGCGTCGACAGCGCGTTGACAGCCTTGATGCCCACGCCGTTCAGACCCACCGACTTCTTGAAAGCCTTCGAGTCATACTTGCCGCCCGTGTTCATGCGCGACGACGCATCCACCAGCTTCCCCAGAGGAATGCCGCGTCCGTAGTCGCGCACCCTCACCGACGTCTCAGTCACCTCCACCTGTATCTGTTTCCCAAACCCCATCATATACTCGTCTATCGCATTGTCGAGCACCTCCTTGATGAGCACGTAGATGCCATCGTCATAGTTCGACCCGTCGCCGAGCTTGCCTATGTACATGCCCGGACGCCGGCGGATATGCTCCTTCCAGTCGAGCGTCTTGATATCGTCTTCCGTATACTCGGCCGCGCCCGCTGCGGTGGCCGCAGCCTCCTCGGCCGCTTCCTCGCCACGCGCAGCCTCCTCGGCTGCGCCGTCGGCCTCATTCGCCGTCGGCGTGAACAGGGCGGGCTTCCCCGCCTCGTCCGGCATTAGTTCAGGGTCTTTAGGGTTTGTATCTGACATCTATGAATAGTTTTGCGCAATTAAGCCACAAATTTACAGATTTTCCGACAAAACTCCAACCC
>JAIDCC010000084.1 GCA_029056055.1 Duncaniella sp. | reverse complement strand
CAACTGACCCGCCGACCCCCCACCGCCGCCGCTGACGCCGCTTATGCCTGAAATCGGTTGTCCCACGCTGTCCCATCGTCCCACCCGATTGCGTCCCTTGGGACAGTGGGACAACATTTTCAGGCATAACTACGTTTTTGCCGTTATCGCACTACCAACGCCCTGATTTTGGCGTATCTTTGCATTGTAATTGCAGGGCGGATATGCTCCCGCTCCCTCTTCTTTCTAAGATATAAGAGAGAAGAGAGAAGAGAGAAGGAGAGAAGGAGAGAATACTCGTAATATTGCGACAGCATAATTACTCTCTATACATAAAACGAAGTGCCCAAGGCCACGATAGCCCCGCGCGCCTACTACGTCGTCTATTGCGGGACACCACTACCCTACCATTTCAGTTTGAAGGTTTTGCCGTTCTGACGGATAAGGTAGACGCCGGGGGCGAGGGATGTTGCCGGGGGGAGCGTGGGATAGCTGCCGAGCATTCGCCCGGAGAGGTCGAAGATGCCCATCTCTGCATCGGGGTCGATGGTGGTCAGGTCGGGGGTTTCTACGCCTATGATGGAGTTGACTCCCATTTCGGATTTCACTCTGACTGCCGTGGCTTCGTCGGGAATGAGGAGCGAGAGTGTGTGCGAGTCGGTGAAGGATTCACGGGTTCCTTCGGGGGTGTCGATTTCCACAGTCCAACCGGTCGACATCGTGGCGCCGTCGTCGCCTATGGCCGAAACGTCGAGCGAGCGGCCTTTCCACCATTGGCCGTCGAAGGAGCGGACGGTGAGGGGGATGGAGTTGAGTGTCAGAGTCACGTCGTCAGAGCGTCCTTCGTCGATGACGAGGGGGCATGGTGCGCCCAGCCCGAAGTGTTCGGCCAGATGCTCGTAGAAGAAGGGCGTGCGACGTTCAACCCACTGCTTTGCCGCTTCGATTTCGGCGGCATGGTCGGGCCACCACGGATTGAACAGCGCACGGTGGTGGGGATACTCATGCTTGATGACGGAATACATATCGTCGATAGCTTCGATGTGGCCGCGCGCATTGAGGAAGTCGCCCATGTAGACCCCGGCGCGGTCGATAAACATATCCTTGAATCGCTCCACAGCCATGAGTCGGCTGAAGAGACGCGTGGCATACTCTTCGTTGCCCCAAGCATTCGAGGGGTCGTAGCTGTTGTCGAAAATCCACGTCATGGTGGGATACCGGGGGTCGCGGCCATAGAGCCCGAGCCCGAAGTCGGTGTCTTTGGCTATCCAGCGCCAGCGGCCACCCTCGGCCTGAGGTCGCCACTGCACGATGTTGTTGCCCGGAAAGTCGAGGTTGACGTGATAGAGATTCATCAGCATGAGGTTGCAGAACTCGCCGCAGTCCATCACCTGCTCAAACTCCTCCCACGTGTGCCCTTCCTGAGAGTAGAACGCCATGAAATCCTGCTGCGCCTCCCATGAGCCTTCTTTGGTTTCCCACCAACCCTCGAACATGTCTATGTCTTCCTCGCCGTCGTAGAGGCTGTAGACGTAGTCTTCGTTGGAGCGGGTGCGGATGTTGAGCATACCTTTGTATTCGCCGTTGATGTAGACGATGGCGGGTTGCCACGGTTGCCAGTCGAGGTCGGCGTGGCGTCCCATCACTCTCTGAATGGCAGCGTCGCGGAAATACATGTAGTCGAAATCGTTGCCTGAATTGCGCATTTCGAGCGATTTCCAATCGGTAATGCCGGGCGCGTCGTCGGGGAAGAATTCATATTCGAGTCGCTTCGTACCGAAACGTTTGTTTGCGTAAAGCACCATGCTTTTCAGCGCCACGCCGCGCGAGGCCCCACCCTTGACGCGCGTTTCGATGAGCTGATTGATGACGCTCTCACCGGGGGCATCGGGATAGAACACCTCAATGTTGACCGGGCGGCGCCAGTCGTGTCCGTAATTGGGGTCGGAGGGATTGTTGCCCTCGACGAGTATGCCTATGAAACGGTCGTAGAAATAGCGGGGGTTTCCGGAAATCGACACAATCGGGAGGGTCTGCTCGCGCGGATGAAAGATGTAGCTCTGCGCGACGGAACGCGCTGTCAGACACCCTTCGCAGAAGAGTTTGGCACGCACCACGGTGGTTTGAGAGACGGCTATTCCGTTGACCATCTGCCGCGACGAGGCGGTAGGTTCGGAGCCGTCGGTGGTGTAGCGCACCACGCTCCCTTCGGGTGCGCCTTCAGGCACGGTGACGGTGAGTGTGAACGGCTCGCTGCCAATGCGCCCTTCTACGGAAAACACTGGGTCGGGCAGAAGAGTGGCCGACACGCCGCTGGCATTTGGAAATTCCGGACTTGCGCCTATCTGGTAGCCCCACTCGGAGGCACCTGAACTGACGCGACCGTAGGACACGTTGGGAGCAGGCTGTTTCTTGAGGTCGACCACCGAGTCGACTTTCTCGCCGTTGCGAAACAGATAGACGCAGCAGCCTTTGCCCGATTCGAGGCGGAACGAGGCATGACGCCCTGTGGCCACCTTGTCGCAATAGACGACGTAGTGTGCCCGCGGGGCTATCGTGGTCTTGGGCAGGCGGTAGGCCTTCGAGGGTTTGTCTTTGTCGTAGATGGAATATTCCGAGAGGTCGGCAGGTTGGTCGGAGGGATTGTAGAGCTCTACCCACGAGTCGGGGAAATCGTTGAGGTCGTCCATAATGAGGTCGATGTTGCTCTGCATGATTTCGTTTATCACGAGCTGACCTGACGATGAGCTGAAGCCCGCCACAAGCGCGGCTGCGAGGAGGAGGGAGCGTAGTTTCATGGTATAATGTATAACGGTATTGATTTTCGCAAAGATACAAATTCCAACTGAAATATCCAAATAAAAAAGATGCCCCCTCGTTGAGACTCTCACGAGCTCCAACGAGGAGGACTGTTTTCAATCACAAAGATAAATCTTAGTACGTTTCCTTATCTTGATAGACTGAGGGAGCGTGCAAAGGTTTAAACGGGTTTGTGAATTTAACTTATTTTTAGGTATGAGTACGATTGTTAACGATTTTCGGTTGTTTTGTCCCAAGCTGTCACAGCTGTCCCAAGCCGGAGGCGTCACGTGGGACACCGAGACAGTCAAGCCCTCATCACTTATAGCGCATCCACTTCACGAGGTCTTTCACCGAAGGCTTCTTGCCATACATGAAAATGCCCACGCGGTAGATTTTGCCGGCCACCCAAGCGATGCCCAGGAACCCGGCGACGAGCAGCACGAGCGAGAGCCAGATTTCCCACGAGGGGATGCCGAACGGAATGCGCGCCACCATGACCATGGGCGACGTGAGAGGTATGATTGAGGTCCAGAACGAGACGGTACCTGTGGGGTTGCTCGCGGCTAAGAGCGCAAACATTATGCCGAGCACGATAGGCATGACGGCCCACGAGGAGAGGTTTGAGGCATCCTGAAGATTGTCGACCGCCGAACCGATGGCAGCGAAAATCGAGGCGTAGAGCAGGAAGCCGAGCAGGAGGTAGGCGGTGATGATGAGCATGTTTACTATCATCGAGCCAATTGCACCGGCCGAGGTGACTACGGAAAGCATGTTGAGCAGGTCGGCGTCGGTGCCGGTGGTTGTCGGCGCTCCCGCCTTAAGTGCCTGAGCGTCGGCCATGATGTCAGCCGGGATGACGGCGGGAATGACAACGCTCGAAATCACCACAGCCACGACACACCAGATGACTATCTGAGTGAGCGCCACGGCTGCCACGCCGAGGATTTTGCCGAGCATGAGCTGAGTGGGGCGTATGGAGCTGACCACCACTTCGAGCACTCGGTTTGACTTCTCTTCGATGATGGAGTTCATCACCATCTGGCCGTAGATGAGCACAAACATATAAAGTATGAAGCTGAGGCCGAGACCGAGCATGTAGCTCACCATCGACGAGGTGGCCTCTTCGGGTTCATCCTTGTCGAGACGCACCGCCGAGAAAGCTATGTCGACCTTCGAATCGTCGATGATTTGCTGCAATCCGGGGATGTCGTAATTGTTGAGGCGCTCGGCCGAAAGGATGTCGTTGAGCCGGCCGCGCATCTCGCCCTCGGTGACAATAGACACAGGGCCGTTTGAATAGTAGCGTATCTGCGGCGACTTCGAGGTGGTGGCGTTAGCCGGAATGATGAGCACGCCGCTGACGTCCTGACGGCGCATGGCCGAGTCGCGCGAGATACCCTCGGAGGGTATGAAGTGGAGGTCGTCGCTCCCTTCGAGCTGTGCCGAGATGCGTTGGGGCGTTTCGTCGACCACCAGCACATTGGTTTCGTCAGACCCCGCGAAAATCATTATCAGAGCCGGGAGAAGCGAGAAGAGAAGCATCACCACCGGCAGCAGCAGCGTGGTGAAAATAAAACTTTTCTTCCTGACGCGCTGCATGTATTCGCGTTCTATGATTATTCCTATATTGTTTGCCATGATTTTTCTCACTTATTTTGATTGGTCGGCCTTGACGGCGCGGATGAAAATGTCGTTCATTGAAGCGATGCTCTCGCGGAAGCCCGCAATGAGACTTTCGGTGTTGGCTATGCCGAGGATGTCTCTGACCGTGGCGCCGTCGTTCAGACGGAAAGCGAGCACGTTGCGCCCCTGCGGGTCGGCCTCACGGATTTCAAACTCAGAGGCCACGGGGAGCAGCTTCTCCATGAGCGCGCGATGGTCGGCGTCGGTGAACGTCAGCTCGTAGCGGTTGCCGAAATAGCGGCGGCGCAGTTCGTCGACGTTTCCGGTGAGAATGTTGTGGCCGCCCGAGATGAGGGTGATGTTGTCGCAGATTTCCTCGACGGAGTTCATGTTGTGGGTCGAGAATATCACCGTGGCGCCTTCATTCTTGAGCTTGATGATTTCGTCTTTGAGCAGCTGCGCGTTGATGGGGTCGAAACCCGAAAACGGTTCGTCGAAAATCAGCAGCTTGGGGCGGTGGAGCACCGTGATGATGAACTGCACTTTCTGTGCCATGCCCTTGGAAAGCTCCTCGACCTTCTTGTCCCACCAGTCGGAGATGTCGAGACGCTCAAACCACGTCTGGAGTTCGCGCTTCGCATCGGTTCGCGACAGGCCCTTCAGACGGGCGAAAAACATGGCCTGCTCACCCACCTTCATTTTCTTATAGAGACCGCGCTCTTCGGGGAGATAGCCTATGTGGGCCACATCGTCCTGCGTCAAGGTGTGACCCATGAATTCCACCCTTCCCTCGTCGGGGGCGGTGATATGGTTGATGATGCGGATGAGGGTGGTCTTGCCTGCGCCGTTGGGCCCTAACAGACCGTAGACTTTTCCTTCGGGCACCGCAACCGAGACGTCGTCGAGCGCCACCTTGTCGGTGAAGCGTTTCGTGACATGCTCCGCGTTCAAAATTGTTTCTGACATTTAAATTTAGTAGTTACGTGTGAGAGTGATTGGATAGTTTACTATGATTGACGCAGCCGTGAGCAAAAAGTTTCAATCGCCGTGAAACTTTTTTCGAATGCCTGCGTCTAACGAAAGTGAAATGACACACACACCACCGACATACAGCCCCGCCGCCGAACCTGCCGCAGCCTCATCGCGCGAAGAGAGGTTTCACGCCCTCGTTGCCGCTCACAAGGCCCTCCTCGTCAAGGTGTGCTACATGTTTGCCACCGATGCCAATCCCTTCAGCGACCTCTATCAGGAAGTGCTGATGGCCGTGTGGGCGGGTCTCGACTCGTTCCGCGGAGAAGCCCGCGCCTCGACATGGCTCTACCATGTGGCTTTCAACACCTGCATCTCGGTGGCTCGCGCCCAGCGCCGGCACACCGACGGCAAGGTAGACCTCGAAATGGCGGCCTCCCTGCGAGCCGACCTCACCGACCGCCCTGCCATGCTGCGCAAGATGTATCGGCTCATCTCGGGGCTGCCAGACCTTGACAAATCTATCATTCTCATGTGGCTCGACTCGCAGAGCTACGACGAGATTGCAGCCGTGACAGGTATGACACGCAACACCGTGGCCACCCGCCTGCGACGAATAAAACAACGCCTCTCAACTCAAAACCTCAATACCGACTGACACCCTATGGATACAGATAACAACCTCACTCCCGGAATAGACGAACAGCTCGAACAGATGCGCGCCGAATGGAACGCCTTCGCCTCAGAGCTTTCAGAACGTATCGACAGGCAGACGCGCACCATCGAAAGCCGGATTGCCTCCTCTGACATTCCCGACGTGAAACGTCAGCTGCTGCGCACCATCCTCATCCCCAACGCGGCAGCCGTCTGCGGCATCATCGTCGTGCAGATGTTTGCCGTCACCCACCCCGCTCTCATGGTTTGCTCCGTGATTTTCTTCGTAGCCATGGCCGCGCTCAGGTGCTTCTTCGCTTGGCGTGTCCGCTCGCTCGACCCCTACACCGACACCGTCAGCGAGACACTGCGCAAAATCATCTCGCTGCAACGGCTCCACACCGTCATTCTCCTCATCGGACTCGCGATGGCCATCCCCCTTCTGGTATGGATGCTCACGGTGCTCACTTCCGACTACGGCACGTATGCTCTCTTCGGAGGTATTGCCGGACTCATCTTCGGAGCTGTCTGCGGCGCATGCCTGTGTATGCGCTCCCGCCGACTCATACGCTCGCTGGCCGACCAACTCAAGGAAGCATGACATTCCTCGCCACCCACCAGGCGATGTAGAGCGCGATGTAGGTGTAGCACGCCGTGGCCGACACTAAGACTTCGTAGACCTTGCGCCACTTGGCCGCACGGCTCACGAAAATAGCCCCGACGTAGGCCAACGCACACCACAGAAACGGATTAGTCCACCATGCTTCAGCCCATCGGCCGTGCAGAAGTGCGTGGACAGCCCGCTGCGCTCCGCATCCGGGACACTCCCATCCGGTCAGCGCCCGCAGCGTACACTTGGGCATGTAAGCCCCATACTCGCCCACAGGGTCAACGAGGTAGTAGCCGACGGCGAGCGCGGCAAACACCGCCCCCACAGCCGTCCAAATCAACACATGTTTTCTATATATCATTGAAGTTGTTTAAACTTTTTTACGGTGAAATAAAATATTCATTAAGGTAGAAGTTGATGAGACCTCTTTTCGGGTCTTTCATCATCTTTTTGGCTGATTTTTCACCTCTCATCGGTCGTGTAGCGCGCTACACTCCCTCTTCGATGCGAAAATCATCTCAAAAATCTGATAAAATCTCCGAAAAGAAAAAAGTTTAAACAACTTCATTGACAACATAGCGCAAAGTTACAAAAAAATCTCCGGCATTATTTGTCGCACCCCGAAAAAATCATTACCTTTGCAACGCTAAAGCCATCCCGCCCTTGTAGTTCAATGGATAGAACAAGTCTCTCCTAAAGATTAGATAGGGGTTCGATTCCCCTCGGGGGTACACAAAACGCTCTGAAAACGATTGTTTTTCAGAGCGTTTAATTTTATCGTAACGCACAAATAACGCACATGTAGGCATGGACGGGTGTCACAAGTGTCCCACGCCGAGGGCGGGTCGTGGGACAATGGGACAGCCGGGACAGGTCAGCGTTCGTTGTTTTTGTCGAGGACGCCGGCGTCGTGGTTGAGGCGTTCGCGGTCGGAGTCGTTGGCGGGGGTGATGACGGGGGCGTGACCGTTGACGGTGACGCGCTCCATGGTGAGCGACTGCGGGTAGTTGCAATAGAAGATATCTGTCGGAGCTTTAACGGAGATGTCGGTCATGGTCCAGTCTATCACGGTGTCGTCGGGGTTTCCGGCAAGCACTCCGAGGCTTTCGCATTCTACGTCGATGTTGCGCATCACTACGTTTTTCACCACGCCGCGGGGACGTGCGTCGGTGCCTTCGAGGGTGAAGAATTGCTTCCACGGCAGCATTTCAATCATGTTGCCGCAGGTGCCGGTGACGTTTTCGATGAGAATGTTTTCGTAGACTTGCCACGTGTCGGGGCGCATTTTGAGACGCAGCAGCGAGCAGTCGGCCTCGAGACGGCAGTTGCGCAGGGTGACGCCTGAGGCGTAGATGCATTCCGAGCCGAGGGTGACGACGCCGTGGAGGTTGGGGCCGAAGGTGCAGTTTTCTACAAGCACGTTCTTGACGGGGCCGTTTTCGACGGAACGTGTGGCAAACACGCCTTTTCCGCCTTTGAGGCATACGCCGTCGTCGTCGCAGTTGAGGTAGCAGCCGCGGATTACGACATCCTCGCAGGCATCGAGGTCTATGGCGTCGCTCGACGGGGCGCGCACAGGTTCGCGGGGAGCCTGCACCTCGCAGTTTTCCATGAGAATGTGGCGCGATTTATAGAAATGCGTGGTCCAGAAGGGGGAGTTGATGAGATGCACTCCGCTGAGTTTCACGCCGTCGCACCCCCAGATGAACACGAGTCGGGGGCGGCGCACTTCGAGGTTGGTCCAGGGGCGGTCGGCTTTGCGGGCGCGCTCCACGTTATCCCAAAATTCCACCCAGTATTTCATGCCGTTGCCGTCGATGGTGCCGGGGCCGTTGATGGCGAAATTGTCTACGAAGTAGGCGTTGACCAGCGCGGGGTGGTAGAAAATCGAGCGTCCTTCCATGCGTGAGGGCACGGCGGGAAAGTCGGCCACGTCGTCTGAGCCTTTCAGGCGTGCTCCTTCGCTGAGGGTCAGCGTCGTGCCCGGTTTGAAGAATAGCGCTCCCGAGAGAAATGTGCCTCGCGGCAGCACGATGTTGCCCCCGCCGTCGGCCTCGGCGCGGTCAATGACCGCCTGAAGCTCGCGGGTCTGCACTCTGGTCGAGTCGGAGGCCGAAACTCCGAAATCTGTCACGACATAGTCTTTGGCACCTGCGACGAGCGCGGTCAGGGCTATTGCGGCCGAGAGAATGAGCGAGCGTTTCATTTGCAGCATCCTCCTTTCCCGCCCTCTTTGCAGCAGGGGCGAACGTATTGCGCGAAGTCGGGCACTTCGGCGGCTATGGCGTCGGCGGCCAGACGTGAGATGACCGTCGCGCCGTAGATGTTGAGGTGGGTGTTGTCGATTTTGCCGTCGGGACAGAACTCAAATTTGCCCGCGGGAATCCACATATAGATTTTGCGGCTCTCGATGGGGCCGAGCTCCTGAATGTATTTGTGGGTCACGGTGTTCATGTCGACGAAGGGCACGCGCATCAGCTGGGCCACGTTGCGCGGAGCGTCGCGCCAGAGGCCGTGGGTGTCAACGAGGATGTCGCCTTCCTGAATCGAGTCCATGGCCGATGCTTTCTTTTCGGGTCCGGCGGGGCCTGCCTCCTTGCCCGGCTCGACAGAGAGCGGGAAGTTGCGGCGCACGATGGCGTTCATCAGGATGGGACGCCCTCCTTTGGCTCGGGTTTCATCTACGAAACGGCGCAGGTTGGCATCGAATGTTCCTCCGGGGGTGGTGCCGCGCGAGGGCTTGTTGAGCTTTTCGTCGTTGTGGCCGAACTGGATTATGACGAAGTCGCCGGGACGGATTTTTTCGACTACGGCATCCCACTTTCCTTCGTTGATAAACGAGAGCGAGCTTTGACCGTTGCGGGCGTGATTGTCAACCTTCACAGGGCCTTGCAGATGCGTGGCGAGCAGTTGGCCCCAACCGCGCTCCTGCTTATCGGAGTCGGTGGGTTTGTTGGCCATGGTCGAGTCGCCTATCATAAAGACGGTTACGGTGTCGGCAGGTTCGGCGGCGAAGGCTGTCGGGGCGAGCGAGAGCGCGATTGACGCGATAACTGAAGTGATGATTTTTTTCATGGGTTGAATACTTTCTTAAGGAAATTTGCCGTGAGTTCGACGGTGGGTTGGGCATAGCCGTCGAATAGCCAGAAGGGATGGAAGTCGGAGCCAATCATGTGGGCTTCCGAATAGATGCCGAGTGTTTCGTAGATGGCACGCAGTGCGTCGCGGCCGTCGCTGTAGCGGGGTAGGTCGCTGTTGATGAAACAGATTGGTGCCGAATCGGGGGTAATCCACATCAGTGCCGAGGCTTCTGTCCAGGTGTCGGGCACTTCGTGGGGCATCCCTCCGAGCCAGAGCGAATTGACCGGGCGCTGATGCTTGCGGTTGAGTCGGCCGTAGGCATCTTCGTAGTTCGAGGGTGAGATGAATGTGGCAATGCCGTCGATACTTACAATGGCATCGGCGCGCGAGGAGGCTTCGGCGTGGTCGCCAGCTCCTTCGTGGCGTTCGGAGCCGTTGGTCACTCCGACAAGTGTGGCGAGTTGGGCGCCGGCCGAGCACCCTGCCACGGCAATGCGCTGTGGGTCTACTCCCAGCGAGTCGGCATGACTTCTCACCCAACGCACGGCCGTCTTAATGTCGTGCAACGCTGCCGGATAGCGGGCCTCAGGGGTGAGCCGGTATTCCACCGGAATAGCCACGAAACCCTTGGCCGCCAGTTGCAAAGCCATCGGAAGCTGTAGCGACTTGTCGCCCGAATTCCATCCGCCGCCATGAATCATGATTACCGCGGGATAGAGCGAGTCGTTGTCGGGACGTGCCACATCGGCGTGGAGGGGTCGTGTTGCAGCCGACGAATAGGTGAGGTCGCGGCTGAGACGCACCCCTTCGGGACACTCTGCCGGAAAGAGACGAATGTCGGGATGGGTCTTGCGGATTTTCAGAAAGGTCGACCAGGCGGCAAACGAGGTGTCGCGCGGCACAGACAAATCGCAAGCCTCCGCCCTGCCCGCGAGGGCGAGGCTGAGAAGACTTGCGATTGTCAATCCAAGGAGTAGACGTCTCATCGGATTGGGAGATATTGAGATTGACGTGAGTTACTGTTTTACAACCTTGTCGGTGGCCACGGTGCCGTCGGTGTAGTGGATGCGACGTATCGAGACACCCTCGGCAGGCTCGGCGAGGAGCACTCCGTTGAGGTCGAAGTATTCTACGCGGGCTATTTCGCCCGAGAAGTCAACGCGGTCGAGTGCCGAATTGCCGTTGGCTGCGTCTACGCGCACACATTCGGGATAGTATTCGTCGACGGTTTCAATGGCGTTCATGTTGCCGGCCTTCATGATGTCTTCGACGAGCGAGTTGGCATAGACTTCGATGTTCATATACCATCCGCGGCCGTCGAGTGTGTAGAGGGTGGCGTCGGAGGGGTCGTTGGGATTGAGTCCGTTGGCCGTCTCGAATGCGTCGGGCATTCCGTCGCCGTCAGTGTCGAAGTCGGCGCCGCGGGTGTTCGAGGGCAGTTCGGGATAGGAGGGCACCTTGAGGTTTTCTTCCTTGGTGGGGTCGTTAATCCAGTCGGGGATACCTGCGGTTTTAGACAGCGGATAGGTCTTGCCGTTGGCATCCACGTAAGGCTCGTCGCCATAGTAGGTGACGGTGCCGGTGCGGCATTCCTCCATGTAGCGGGCATCTACGGCATCGCGCCAGAGCGAGGCGCCGGAGTACTGCATGACGCGGTAGTAAGCCTCCTCGGCCGAGTGGGTGGTCACTTCGCCGGCGATGACAGGCTCGTCGAGGCGCAGACGCACGCAGTCGACGTCTTTGTTGTTTTTCACATATTCCACGTCCTCACCATAGAGATGCTTCGCATCGGGGATATATTTTTCGCCGTCGATGGTAGAGACGCCGGCGTCGTAGATTACGCCTGCCCAGTCATAGTTGGCGCGCTTGCCTTCGGGGGCGGCGGTGACGTAGTTGCCGTCGATGTAGTAGCGCGACGAATATCCGCGGAGCGCCTCATTGGTTGAGTTGCCCGAGTCGCCTACGCTCACCTGAGTCACGCGGGTCTTGTTCTTCGTGCCGGGACCTGCCTTGTAGTAGGAGTTGACGATGTTGATGTATCCGCCGCCGGGGCCGCCGTAGGAGCCGTTGCCGTTGCCCCAGTTGTAGAGGAGCATATTGCGGAAGTCTACGATTTCGGACTGCACGGTGTTGGCATACTTCTTTGTGTCATAGCCGTTCCATTCGTAGCGTGCGCCGTTGAAGCGGGGTGCGCGGTTCTGGATGTGGGCCAGGAAGTTGTGGTGGAACGACACTTCTTTGCCGCCCCAGATGCCTCCGTAAGAGTGGGCGCCTTTCGAGTGACCCGGGTTGGCGAGACCCTCGGCTATGGTGCTCCACTGGAGTGAGAAATTCTTGTTGTCGTAGAACGAGGCCACTTCGTCGATGCTCCACGAGAACGAGCAGTGGTCGAAGATGATGTCGTGGCCGCGACGTCCCCATGCTGCGTCTGCGCCGTCGTTGACGTCCTTCACCTGCGAGCGGCGGGTGCGGATGAAACGCATGATGATGTTGTTCTGGTTGGAGAACTCAAGGGTATAGTAGCGCAGGGTTATGCCGCCTGCGGGCGCGGTCTGGCCGAGGATGGTGGTGTTGTTGGCCACCTTGATATTGCTCTTGAGGTCGATGTAGCCGCTGACGTCGAACACCACGATTTTCGGACCCGACGCGGTGACTGCCGCGCGAAACGAGCCTTCGCCCGAGTCGTTGAGGTTGGTGACGTGGATGATTTTGGTATTGTCGGCTCGGCCTCCCTGGGTGTATCGGCCGTGGCCTTCGGCGCCGGGGAACGCGGGAGCTGCGTCCTGTGCGGAGGCTATACCTCCGGCTACAATGATGGCCGCTGAGGCGAGGAGTGTTTTCTTCATCGTGTGATTTTTGACTGAATGTGCTTTCAGATGGTTTTACTAAGGTTGTCTTGCAAGCGACAAAGCGCTTTTCGCTGCAAAGATAGCTATTTATATTAAATTATGCAACTTATCGGTCGGGAAAAACACGATAATTTTTTAATTAAGTATAAGACTGTGACCGATGTCACGTCTGGCCCAAGCCGGGAGGCGTTGCGTGGGACAGCGGGACAGTGGGACACTTGGGACACCCGCGCGTTTTAGGCGAAAAAACGCTTGCCGTTTACGTGGAAATTTCTTAACTTTGGCATTCAAAACAATCCTACCTCAATTCTAACCAACTTCCGCAACTATGTTACGTCCCGAAGACCTCCAGCTTATCAAGGAAAAAGGCATCACCGAGGCCGAAGTCGAAGCGCAGCTCAATCGTTTCGTCACAGGCTTCCCCTATCTGAAAATCATCGACACGGCCCGCGTCGGCGCCGGCATCTTCCGTCTCTCCGACGAGGATGTCGAGGCTGCTCTCGAGCGTTGGCACGAATATCTCAACCACGGCGGCGAGGTGTGCAAGTTTGTCCCCGCTTCAGGCGCGGCCTCGCGCATGTTCAAGGCGCTGTTTGAGTATGTCGACGGGGGCACCGACGAACTCGCCGAAGGGTCGCCCGTGGCAAAACTCATCGCGGCTGTCGACTCGCTTCCCTTCCTGCCCGAACTCGAGGAGGCTTGCACCCGCCTCTATGGCAAAGACGTGAAAACCCTCATTGCCGAGGGACGCAACCGCGACCTCATTGCAGCTATCGTCAAGCCTGAGGGCATGAACTACGGCGGTCTCCCCAAAGGTCTGCTCAAATTCCACTCATACCCCGAAGGCGCCCGCACACCCATCGAGGAACACCTCACCGAGGGCGCGCAGACTGCCGCCAATTCGAAGGGCATCGTTAATCTCCACTTCACCGTCTCGGCCAACCACCGCAAACTTTTCGAAGAGAAGCTCGCCGAGGTTATCCCCGCCACCGAGGCTCGCACCGGTGTGAAATTCAACGTCTCGATGAGCGAGCAGAAACCTTCTACCGACACCATCGCCGCCAATCCCGACAACACGCCTTTCCTCGAGGATGGTCATCTGTTGTTCCGCCCCGGTGGTCACGGCGCGCTCATCCGCAACCTCAATGATATCGACTCGGCTGTGGTGTTCATCAAGAACATCGACAATGTCGTGCCCGACTCGAAGCGCGGCGACACCGTTAAATATAAGGAAATCCTCGGCGGTCTGCTGCTCGAAGTCCACGACCAGATTGAAGAAGACCTCATTGCCCTCGACGAAAAGGTCTACACTTCCGACGACCTGCGCCGAATGGTCGACTATCTCCGCACCGTGCTCAACATCAACGACCCGCGTCTCGATTCGATGGAAGACGACGAAATCGTCAGCTATCTCAAAGCCAAACTCAACCGCCCGCTGCGCGTCTGCGGCATGGTGCGCAACGAGGGCGAGCCCGGCGGCGGCCCGTTCATCACCGTCAATCCCGACGGCTCTTCGTCGCCTCAGATTCTCGAAAGCAACCAAGTTGACCCCGCCAACGAGGAGTATAAGAAAATGATGCAGACCGCCACTCACTTCAATCCCGTCGACCTCGTGTGCTACATCAAAGATATCCACGGCAAGAAGTTCAATCTTCCCGACTACGTCGACCCAGCCACCGGTTTCATCTCGTCGAAGTCGAGCCACGGCAAGGAACTCCGCGCTATGGAGTTGCCCGGTCTCTGGAACGGCGCGATGAGCGACTGGAACACCGTCTTCGTCGAAGTGCCCGTCTCGACCTTCAACCCCGTCAAGACTGTCAACGACCTGCTCCGTCCCGCCCATCAGTCGTAATCCCCTCTCCGTAGCCGGACGGTTTTCCCGCCGCTCCCCCCACTCCGTCCTGCTGTCCCGTATGTCCCGAGCCGAAAGGCGTCCGTGGGACAGTGGGACAGCGGGACACTTTAGTCAATTCTTCAAAGTAAGTCTACACGCAATGCCGAAATTATGGAACAGAGACTATTGCAAGACTATGGTCTCTAATTTCATGCTTTTCTTTTCGTTCTACCTCCTCACCCCTCTCCTTCCCATCTACCTCGACGAGCAGTTTCACGCCGACAAAGACCTCATAGGCCTCGTCCTGTCGGGCTACATCGTGGCCGCCCTCGTGGTGCGCCCTTTCAGCGGCTTCCTCGTCGATTCGTTTCCCCGCAAGACCGTCCTCCTCGTCTGCTTCTTCGCTTTCTTCATCCTCTTCACGGGCTACATCGGCGCGGGCACTATCCTCATGTTTGCCATCGTGCGCACTCTCCACGGACTGCCGTACGGTGCCACTACGGTGGCCAATTCCACGGTGGCCATCGACGTGCTCCATCCCTCGCGCCGGTCGGAAGGCATTGGCTATTACGGCCTTTCAAACAACATAGCCATGGCCATCGCTCCCTCGGTGGGCATTTTCATATATAAGGTGTCGGGCAGTTTTCAACTCCTCTTCTGGATTAGTCTCTTCGTTGCCGCGCTCGGCGTGGTGGCCGTGGCCACTATTCGCACTCGTCCGCGCGAACTCGCCACGGAGCGTCCACCCCTCAGTCTCGACCGCTTTTTCCTGAAAGTGGCGTGGGTGCCCGCCCTCAACATTGCTTTCTTTTCGCTCTGCTGGGGCGTCATGTCAAACTACGTGGCTCTCTACGGAAAACTCTGCCTCGGCATCACCGACGGCACCGGCATCTTCTTCGCCCTCCTCTCGGGCGGTCTCATCGTGTCGCGTCTCTCGGGCGCCAAGTCGCTCCGCCAGGGGCTGCTCACTCGCAATGCCATAATGGGCGGACTCATCTCGTGCGTGGGTTTCACTCTCTTCGCCCTCGCTCTCGGCAAGTGGAGCTACTTTGCCTCGGCGGTGTTCATCGGCCTCGGCAACGGCAAGATGTATCCCGCTTTTCTCAACATGTTCAATTCGCTCGCGCTACCCTCGCAGCGCGGCACGGCCAATTCGTCTATTCTCACTTCGTGGGACGCCGGCATGGGCATCGGCATTCTCATCGGTGGCGTACTCATCGAATACGTCGGTTTCTCGGCCGCTTTCTGGGCCACGGCTGTCTCGCAGATTTCTGCCACGCTCATGGCCATTTTCATCTCTCGCCCTTACTTCCGCCGCCATTCGCTCGACCCTGCGCTGCGTTGATTTGCCCCGTCAGGTGAAATAATTTCTCAGTATCTCGGCCGACAGCTCGCCCGAGGTCTTGACGGAGAGAAGCGCCGGGCGCTCCGCTTCGGCAAAAAACGCGGGCAGTGTCTCGCGCAGTGTCGCGGCGTCGCTCGCCTCGAAGTAGCGCAGCCCGTAGCCGTCACAGAGTTGAGGCAGTGGCAGACGTGTCTCGGCGGCTAAGTAGGTGTCGAGTTCGTCGAGATTGCGCGTAGCTTCGATAAATCGGAAGATTCCTCCCCCGCCGTTTTCTATTACAATGATTTTCAGTCGTGCTGACAGCAATGTCGAGCTGAGTGCGGCCACATCGTATTGCATCGACATATCCCCCGTGATGAGCAGCGTGATTCGGTCTGTCGCCACGGCCGACGCGCCCACTGCCGTCGAGGCCGACCCGTCGATGCCGCTCACTCCGCGGTTGCATTCGCAGGTGTGCAGTTTCCGGCAATCCATCAGCTGGGCGTAGCGCACGGGCGTGCCGTTCGACAGTTGCAGGTCTATTCCCGCTGGCATCCCCGCGAAGATTTCGGCGAATGCCTTGAGGTCGCTCCAAGGCGCGGCTTCCACCTTTGTCTTGTGGATTGCAAGCGCGCGCTCCCTGACGGCATGCCACTTTGCGGCGTAGTTCGACGCCTCCCGGTGGGGCTGCATGGCCGATGCAAGCTGGCGCATGAACACTGCCGGCTGCATTTCTATCCGCCGCGTCAGATGGCGGAAACAGTCTACCGTCGTGTGAGAAATATCCACGTGCCAATGCTCCACTTCCCCCGGCATCGTGCGTATCCATGCCTTAATCATGCGCGACACCAGCGCCCCCCCGAGCGTAAGCACCACGTCGGGACGCAGCTCTTCGCGCTCTTCTTCGCTCAGTCTGCACAGGGTCGAGTCGATGCGGCTGATAAATTTCTCTCCGTGCAGGTTGGCCACACTCTCGGTCAGCACCACCACGTTCGGCAACTCGGCCAGACGGCAAAGTGCCCGGTTGAGCCGTGAGTCGGGACAATGAAATCCCGCGACAATCATCACCCTCCGGGGCGACGCAAGTTCCTTCCCCAGCCGGCGCGCCTCCGCGGTCGGCAGTTCCACGTTGGGCAGCGTCATTTCCACCACTCTCGGTTTCAGTCGGTCAGCCGGTGCCAGGCGATTGAGGGGTGCGTCGAGACGGATGTTGATATGCACAGGCCCGATGCGCCCGTTGACCGCCTCGAGCAGACAGTCGTTTATCACTCGGTCGGCAAACCATCTCTCAGCCTCGCTCTCACACCGCGCCTGTATGTCGCAACTGCGTTTCACGTAAGGTGCCAGGGCATTTTGCTGCCACAATGTCTGCGAATCGTCCTGGTCAATCCACTCCGTCGGGCGGTCGGCCGACACTACTATCAGTGGCACGCGACGGTAGAATGCCTCCCCCACGGCCGGAGCATAGTTGAGCAACGCCGTCCCGCTCGTACACACCACCGCCACAGGTCGCTGCGAACGCACAGCCATCCCCAGCGCCGTAAATGCCGCCGAACGCTCGTCTATCACCACGCTCGTCCGCAGCTTCCCGCTGCGCGCTATCGCTACAATCAGCGGCGCATTCCTGCTCCCCGGCGAAAAGACTACGTCTCTCACCCCGTGAGCGGCAAGAAGTTGCGCGGCTATCAGACACGAATCGTGGGCTGTCGTAAAGGCTGTTTCAGACATGGCTCAATCTGTTTTTTCTACAAAGTTACAAAATTTCTTCCACAACGATACATCTTTTCCGCCCCTAACTACGTTACAACTATATCAACTTACGTAATATTACTATATCAATTTAAATAAAATCACTTCTTCACTATGTACATAGCTTCTCAGAAACGCAAGGAAAACGTTGCCGAATACCTCCTCTACATGTGGCAGATTGAAGACATCATCCGCGCCAACAATCTCGACATCGACAAAATCGACCAAAACGTCATCTCCAAATTCCAACTCACTCCTGAGCAACACCGCGAAATGCGCGACTGGTATGAATCGCTCATCGACATGATGCGCCGCGAAGGTGTCGAAAAATCAGGCCACCTCCAGCTCAACAAAAACGTGCTCATCGACCTGGCCGACCTCCATCGCGCTCTCCTCAAAGACCCGCGCTTCCCCAACTACACCGCCACATTCTACAAAGCACTCCCCTACATCGTCGAACTCCGCGCCAAAGGCGGCTCCGACCCCGCCGGCGAAATCGAAACCTGCTTCAACGCCCTCTACGGAATGCTCCTCCTCCGACTCCAAGGCAAAGCAATCACCCCCGCCACCAAGGAAGCCGTCACCGAAATCACCAAATTCATCACCGAACTCTCCCGCTCCTGGCACCTCGACCGCGAAGACAAACTCTTCCCCAAAGAAGACTGACCCCTCCTTCCAACCCCTGCCCCCGCCTCTGTAGGGGCGCAATACATTGCGCCCTCGCCTCCCCACGAGGTCGAATATTCACGTAGCATCAGAATTTCCCGCTGAAATGCCGACTCTCCCCACAACGCGTCCCTTCAAACTATTAACACCCGCTCATTGTCCGTCTTCAATTTACGCGACCATGTACGGACGTGCCTTCGGCACGTATCTATTGCACAGCGTCTTAATCATTTCTCAAACAAACTCGCGCCCAATCAACATTCCCTATACCCCACTCTTCAGCTCTTCTCGTCAACGCGCTGTATAGGGGCGCAATACATTGCGCCCTCGCCTCTCCGCGACATCGAATCCCCCACCTCTCACCAAAATCTGCCGTCCCCAGCTCTAACTACGACAAAAGGTAGGGATGCACCATGGCGCAATGCGGTTCAAATAGAGGATTGACCCATCCCATTAGGGAATACATTGCGCTGTAATTGCCTGATTAGCAGGTAGGGACGCGCCATGGCGCGTCCACGCAGGCCCACGACTACGAATTACCCCCTCTCGCCGCGCCTGCGGACGCGATGGCGCGTCCCTACCTGCAAACCAGCCAATTAGCGTGCGATACATCCCCGGAGGGGATGAACTCCAAAGCCCCACGAATTCATTCGTGGGGAGCGTCACCTCCCCCCGCACACATCCCTGAAGGGGATGAATATTGCTTCAGTCGGCCAAGCCGTCAGCTATTTTTTTGAGGGAAGTCGAGAAATCCCCTACTACGCGCATGGGATATTCATCCCATTCAGGGATGTCATAAAAATGAGACCATTATCCCCACGAATGAATTCATGGGGTTTTGTATTTCATCCCCTCCAGGGATGTATTGCGCTGTAATCGACTGATTAGCAGGTGGCCCATCCGCGGCGAATTGGCACCGCGGCACACAAAAACGCAAAAATCGGCGGAAACTTTAATGTAAAATGTTGAATGGGGCATTGGCATCGTGACGAGGAGAAAATTCGGCGTCATGGGCCTGCGCGTCCGCGGCGACGGTCGCACGTCCCTACCCGTAAATCAAACGATTGCCTCGCAGCGTTTCACATCCCCGGAGGGGATGAACTCCAAAGCCCCACGAATTCATTCGTGGGGAGCGCCACCTCCCCCCGCACACATCCCTGAAGGGGATGAATTTCCCCTGCGCGCAATGGAATATCCTGACAACTCTCAAATCGGCAACAACTTTACCGACTAAACAATATTCGGCCCTATATGGGTTGCACCCTCTCTATAAAATTAATGCCGCTTACGCCATCGTTTCCATTGCATATCAACATATTACGCCTCAATGTACGGACGTGCCTTCGGCACGTATCTATTGCACCGCGCCTTAATCATTTCTCACACAAACTCGTGGCCAATCAACATTCCCTATACCCCACTCTTCAGCTCTTCTCGTCAACGCCCTTTGTAGGGGCGCAATACATTGCGCCCGCAGCGTCTAATTCACAGCCTCCCCCGTATGCGACTTCTGTCTAATCAGTATATCAAACGATTACCCCATAATGTAGGGACGCGATTATTCGCTAACCTTTACCCACAAGTTACCCTCGTTCTAGAGAGGTATTGGTAGATTGTTTCTATTCTATCAATACCTCTCTTGAACGTTATTAGCCCCGGTTTGGGTTGAGATGGCATGGCTGACCATCCTCCTTCGCAGGCTACAGCCCACGCTGCCCAGGCCAGTGACCCCCTCGGATATGGATTCTTATAGATCTTTTTTCGGGGATTGAACTCTTTGTTGAGATGTTCCACGATTTGTAATTCCAGCGGGGTAAATACAAGTGTGGCAGGTGTCCTGTCATCACTGCTGTCAAAGCCTTTTTTCAACAAAGCTGTCTCATACGCGCTTTTGATGCATACGGCAAGATTTATTTCAAAAGCATGCGGAGTCTCAACCTGTATGTCCTCGATACCAAAACCTTTTTTCTTGAGCAGTCGGTGATAGTCCTCAATAAACCAGCGCCTACGATAATAGCCGATCACCTTCTTCGCATCCTCCGCGTTGGTGACTTTGATTGATGTAAGTAACAGCCAATCAATGTCTTTGGCTTCTTTGTCAGGCGTACTACATTCCGCAGCACGTACAAAATACAATTTGACACTCTTCTGTGGATAGACGGGACTATGTGGCCGAAGAACCGTCACTTCCCCATAACTAATCTCTATAACAGCCTTACGTTTCGGGCTACGCGGCCCTTTGCTTACTGTGATTTCCATGGTAGTCTCGGAAGGAACGGAGACTGTGTATTCAAACAACCCCGTCTTACTTCCGTCCCCTAATCGGATATTGCGTTTCTTAGCCGCCCTGACTACTATATCAAAATTCGGTAACTCCGATGGGAGGGTAAGCAAGGGGTACATATCTCCCTCCCTATCCTGAACCATTGTAATATGCACATCTCCATCGAGGGATTCCCTTATTTCCTTACAGGCATCAATCCAGCGCGAGGATTCAGAGTCCCTTTCCGTAACAGGAACACTATACTTGTAGCGGGTTTTACCACTCTTCGGATCTGTGATATAGTAGGAAGGCTGCCTCTTGCGGTCCGGCGTAATATCCTCTTCCTTAACCTGACGCAAAGGCTTGGGCGTCCTTCCCCATATCTGAAGAAAACCGAAACCCAAAGGCATACCGTTTGATGCATCCATCACTATAGCTGAATGAGAGCGCATCCCCTTATTGGTGCGGGCGCACTCCAACGCCTCTCTTCCTTGTTTTTCAAGGCGTTTTACAATTTTTTCCAGCACAACTTCCATAGTGTCCTGGGCAATTATTACATCCTTAACCTCCAGCGTTTTAATATTATCAATCAGCTGATTTTTCATGTCTGAGACAATCGCTGAAAGCTGGACATTCTCATTATTGATAAACCGATAGGCGCTCTTTTTATCAGAAGCCTTCGGACAGGCTCGGTTGATGACGGCACTCCCATGCGTAATCATACTGGTCACCAAAGAGTCGTATTCCTTGTCCAGACGCAGGTCATTAAAAATACTATGAGGTTTCATATGCGGACTTTAATTTATAAAAGAACGCATATTTGTGGGTAAAGGTTAGCGATTATTCGCGTCCGCGGCGACGGTGCCACCTCAGCCTGGATGATACTCGGTCGTAGGTCTGCGCGGACGCGAAGAATCGCGTCCCTACCAAAAAATCAATCGTCAGCTCGTGCCGTGCCGCATCTCTGAAGGGGATCCCCCTAACGCAAAATGCCCCCGCCTCGAAAGGCAGGGGCATCAATGCGGATTGCTTAGCGCGTTCTCACGCGCCTATGCGAACGTGATTAGTTGATGAACTTAACACCGTTCTTGATAACGAGGCCCTTGTAAGACTCGTTTACGCGCTGACCATAGATGTTGTACATGGGAGCGTTTGCGTTCTCATCAGCGATGATAGTGCCGAGAGCAGAGTTGCCACCTTCGCCGGTAACAACGATAGTCTTCTCAGCGCGGTCGTCACTACCTGCGCAGAAGAGAGAAACAGCGGGAGCAGCGCCGGTGGGGTCACCTTCAACGAAGATGTAACCGCAAGTGTTCATCTTAGAACCGGTAGCGAAAACTTCGTAGTTTTCAGCTTCAGCGTACACGGGGAAGATGATGACACCGGTACCGTTGCCGCCCGAAACAGCGTCATTGTTATGAGTAGCTATTTTGATAGGCCATGCGATAGCAGTGCTACCCAAAGTGTAGTCGTCGATGTTGGCAGCTTCGAGGTTGAGATAGCCGTCAGCGTCAGCGGGAAGAGTGTAGATAATCTGAGTGATGTCAGGATAATCTGCGCTCTGGAGGTCCATACCGAGAGTGTAGGCTACGGGAGTGTTATTTTCGCCGTCAAGACCTTCGTAAACGTAGAAGTTCTTGTTCGAAGAAATCTTGCTGGGGACAATCACCCAGCCGTTCTTCTTAACCTTGATGAGGTATTTGCAACCACCGGTAGCAGGTCCTTCCATGAGGTTTACAGCTGCGGGGTTGGTTGAACCACCGATACCGGGAACGAGAGTGCAAGATTCGCCGTTAACGATAACGGTTTTGAAGCCCTGGAAGTCGCAGTTCTGAGCAGATGCTACGTCTTCGTTGAGGTAGTACATTGCTGCGTTTTCGGTAGCAACGAGCTCGGTCATAGCGGGGATAGTGGGCTTGTCACCGAGGTTGAACTTGGAAGCATCCATGAAGCCGACTTCTACTGCGGCAGATGCGCTCATGGCTGAAGCCACGAGAGTAGCGATGAGTAAAGATTTACGCATGCGTGTGTTGTTAGAAAGATTAATAGAATATGGTAATTGATTTGGAGGTTAATACGGAGACTTGCTCCGAAATATTTCCGTTGCAAATTTACGACATTTGGATAAATTAAGCAAATTTTTTACAATAATTTTTTACAAAAAAAATTTCCTTCTCAAAAAAAAAATTTTGATGTTCCATAGGTTCACGGGTCACCGAGCGTGAAAGGCCTCTCACACGGCGTCATCTAATCTCACCCCACGCAAATAACCAATCGAGTAGGTCGGGAAACGAAAGTTTTCTGACCTACTTTCGTTTCCGTCCCTCTCACACCACCGTACGTGCCGT
>JAIDCC010000083.1 GCA_029056055.1 Duncaniella sp. | reverse complement strand
GTGAGGATGTGGGTGGTGACGGCGCGGGAGAAGGCGAGGAAGGCTGCGGCGGAGGGGAAGGTGTGGTAGGCGGGGGTGCCGTCGTCGGCCTCGCCGAGCTTGAGGCGCAGGGGATAGGGTGCGTCTTCGCCGAGGCGCTCGATGGCTGCGATGTTGGCTTGCGCTTCGGGGGAGAGCCACACGGGGATGCCCTCCCATGTCATGCCTGAGAGGATGCGTTCCGCAGTGGAGGCGTTGATGGCTTCGGTGCGGATAGCGCGGATTTCCTCGGGGGTGGGTTGATGGTCAAAGCGCACCTCCGAGCACTCGGTGGTGCCTGTCTCGGGGTCGGTGACGTAGTCCCACCGCGCAGCCCATACTCCGCGCCGGGGGTTGATGCACTCAAGCGTCGGCGTCGTGGCCGAACACCCTATGCGGGTCAGTTCTGTTTCCATTGGTTATATCATTTTATATTTCATATATTCCGCGGGGTCGGCCTCCCAGATGATTTCGCCTACGAATTGGAGACGGGCATTACATGCCCAAGTCCCTACTGCAGAAGAAAACTGGCTCGCCCATCGTCCATCATTAGTGCCCACTCTAATTCGGCCGGAAGTAGTAGCAGCGGTACTATTGGTATAAGTGTATCGGGTAGCGGCCTCCCCTCCCACACGATGAGCGAAAATATCCCCATGCACACCTCCGATTAGATTTGTTATATAATTACCGGTAGCCCGGTTTTTAATTATCCTCGTGGTGCCATCTTCTTCCTTTACTGACATGTCGGAGCCTGAAGCAGAACCGTCAATGAGGGAGCTGATAAGGTCATGCAGGAGGTTGTAGCCCAAATAGCACTGTTGTTTCTTACCATAGTAGACTCCATGCCTCATGCCGTATTTAATATAATCCTGACTTTGGAGATATTTGGCATCCGAAACCGAAATTCTCACACCGGTAGGAGTGTCCTTGCGATGGCCGTAGCAAGCGAGATACAGACGAAGAATATCTCTGTAAGTCGAATATTTAAGCATTTCCAGTTGACTCTCTGCAAGAGTTTGCTCCCAATTATCCCAAGTCTGAGCAAGGAGCGCTATACCAGGAATCAAAGACAGACGATCGTTCACGAAAACCGACGGGTCCACGCTCACACACTTCTCCGGTATCTCAATACACCTCGGCTCGAGGTCGGCGGGGTTGGTAGACTCGGTCGCCCAGAGGTATTCCACGGCGTAGCCGGCGGGGACGCAGAAAGCTATCCTGACCGCACCATCTGGCACGTCGGTGAACAGGCCGAACTCGGTGGCTCGGGTGTCGGTGGAGTTGTAGGCGGCGAGCACATTATTGTCGTCGTCGAGCAACACCGCACCCAGCGACGAGCTGATTATCGAGGGCCAGCGCAGACGGCGAGTGCCCGCGGGGATGTCGGCGATGTAGGTGTCGGCCTCCTCGCTCTCAATGAGAGCAGGGCCATCGGTACCCTCCTTGCCGTAGAGCGTAGGATATGCCATGAAGGCGGTACGGATGCCGTGGCCGGGGAGCTGCTCCATTGCGTCGGGGAAGAGCTTTGTGCCTCGCGCAGCCCAGTCTTCGGCGGTGAAGTCTGAGCCGAAGTTGAAGCAATCGTAGTGGATGTCGTTGAGCAGGTCGGTGACACCTTTGTAGCGTCGTGCCGGCTCGTAGACCATGAAGTCGCCGCGGTTAGCATAGTCGGCCCACTGGTTGGTCCACGCCTCGGTGCCGTCGCTCCAATAGGTAGAGTTGTCGTCGTCCATGGGGCAGACCACGGCGGTGCCTGTCTTGACCACCTTCATTCCCACTCGATGGCGTGCGGCGAGCAGCGCCTTGACATGGCCGGAGGGCTGATAGTCGTTGTCGTAGTCGTAGCCGGTGAGGTTGTCGAGGTTGGAGATTGATGCCGGCTCGGCCACACTCTCGTCGATTTTGACGACCGTCCACGGGCAGTTGACCACCTGAAGCTCGGCGAATGTGTCGCGCAGGGCAGCCAATTCGTCGGCCTCGAGGTAGGCGTCGAGCACCACGCGCCCCACAAAGGCGCAGTAGTCGGTGTCGGCGCCCTCGGCGTCAAATCCGTGGAGGGCCTTATAAGGGTCGAACCACGAGGGTGAGAGCACGGCGTCGATGCCGTTGACTCTCATGCGGGTGATGCCGGGACACTTGCGCAGCAGAGCCGTGAAGTCGATGCGAGGGCAGTCGAGCAGCACGAGGCTTTCGATGGTGCTCCAATCGTCGCAGGTGATGTCGTCGAGGGTGAGAGTGGCATGGCCGCGCAGCTCGAGACGTGTGACGCCGGCGGGGAGATGCACCTCGCTCAGGGGCGCTCCTTCTGCGAAGGTGACGGTGCGCACCGACGTGCATCCGCGCAGGTCGACACTCTCGAGGGCTGTGAGCTGCGAGAGGTCGATGACGCCAGAGGCGTTCGACCCTGTGGCGGCGTTGGTCTGTCCACGCAGCGAGAGGTGTTGCAGCGGCAGTCCGGCGCCAAACTGGAAGTTCCAGCCCGTGGCCGGCTGACACCCATCGGCCACCGAGAGGTCGAGGCTTCGGAGCATTTTGAAACCCGAGAAGTTGAGACCGTTCTTGACCCTCGAGGCGAAGCGTCCGAGCGTGAGTGAGCGCATTTTAGAAACTCCGTAGAGCGCCACGGGGTCGTTGACCATCGACTCGCGCGACATCGAGAGCGTCACCTCCGAACCTGCCTCGACCACGCCCGACAGCTGCTCGCGCGGGGTGTTGACCGTGCCGTAGCCGAACGAATAGATGTCGGCGGCTGTGATGCGCATGGTGTCTGTGCCATCAGAGGCAGAGCGGGCCAGATAGAGCTGCATGTAGTCGGAGCGGAAGGTCTCGGTAGCCCACAGGGCGTCGAAGAGTTTGTAGCGGTTCTGAATGAAGTGCTTGCGGTGAGGTGTGTTCGAGCCTTGCAGACCGTAGAGGAACGACCAGCGGCGCCCGTAGGTGTCCTGTGTGGCGGGGCGGATATACTTCATGTAGCCGGAGCGGTTGAAGGCTCGCTCGCTCCAGTGGCCCGACTGCTCATCGATATAGACCTCGAGGGCAGCCGAGGCGGGTTGCGCCTTTGAGACGCGGTCGGCCACGTCGGCCAGACGGTCGGAAAAGTTGGCCAGCAGCAGACACCACAGCCAGGAGTCGTGACCTTCGAAGGCATATTTGTCGGCCTCGGGGTCGCGGGTGTCGCGGGTGATGTTGTAGGGGTATTTGAGGAAGATGTCGTTACGCTTGCCCAGGGCGGTGTCGCCGTCGTAATAGAGCGGATACCAGATGGCGCCGTCCCACGTGGAGAGCAGGATGTTTTTGGCCAACTGGTCGACGCCGGCGCGGCGGAAAATCTCGTGATAGTAGGCGCACAGGAAGTCCAAATCGAAATGCTGCGAGGCCTCGCGAACGAATTTGGGCGAGACGAATGTCGAGAGGTCAGACGGGTCAGGCGCGCTCCCCTCGAGGGCACATTCGCGGATGAATTTGAAGAGATTGCGGATGGCGGTCTGAGCCTTGGAGGTCAGCTTGAGGTAAGTGCCGTCGGAGAGCTCGGCGCCCGAAGCGTCGACAGCATAGTTAACCTCCATTCCCGAATCGAAGAGCGTCAGTGTGGGGTCGGAGTCGAGAGGTTTGAACAGACTCTCGGCCGAGTCGCTCTGGAAGAGACAGGCGGCGTGGAAGTTGTTGAGCGTCTCGAGCACGAGCGGGCACGAGGGGGTATAACCCTCGATGCCTGTAAAACCGAGGATGGCGGCGATGCCGCTTTTTTCGTTGTTAAGGTTGTACTGCCCGAGGTATTCGGCAGGACTCGTCGAATCAGTGGCGAGAAATATGTCTACCGGGTAGCCGTCGATGGCGGTGCGAGCCGTGACGTCCTCGCCGCGCTGCTGCTGATGCTTCTGCGGAGGAGTCAGCGCGCCGATGGCGAGCATGAGGGCATTGAAGAGCTTGGCACCGCCGGTGTTGAGCGACATCGACGAGTCGACGTAGTCGGCCTTGGCACACACCATGTCGATGGCCACGGCGCCGGGGCGCAGCGGCCATCGCCCGAAAGCGTCGACGAGATTGCCCTTTATCTTTCCCGCTTTCAGGAGGTAGATGCGGATATTTTTTACAGGATAGAGCGTCGACGATGTGCCCTGAATGCGAATCAGCGCGCCCTCGATGACGAAGTCGTGGTCGGGGCCGAAGGGCGACGTGAAGATGATGTCGGCGAAGAAGTCGGCCTTTTTATTGTTGGTGCGGAACATGTCGTCGAGAGGGCCTTCGCCGGCGACGGTGGGCTTGCGGATAATCTTGATGACGCCACGGCGCTCGGAGATGAGTCGGGTGATGTCGTAGTCGCCGGCGGAGTCGAGCACGTCGTTGCGCTCATACATCTGCTGCATCTCGTCGAGGGTTGCCGCCGACGCGATACAGTTGTCGAGCACTTCATCGTCGGAGAGGAAACGGTGGTAGACCGACAGGGAGCGCACCTCCACCGTGGCGCCCTCGCCGCCTATGACGATGGGGGCGGGCGTGGTGTGGCGTCCCGTGAACGATGTCTCGTAGATGTCGGCCGCCGAGCGGTCGCCGTTCATGTAAAGCTCCATGCGGCGGGCGTCGAGCGAGCCTGCGGTGTTGTCGGCCATGGTCAGGGTGATGCGCTGCCACTCACCGTCGGGGAACGTAGACGACAGCTTGACATCGCGCTCATGGGTGACGCCGTCCTCGTCGTCATAGGTGGTCTTGCGGCCTGTCAGATAGGCGGCCTCCGAGGCTGTGATACGGATACCGCTGCCTGTCGAGGGGTCGTAGCAAGTAAGCACCTCGGCGTCGGGGTCGAGGATGTCGCTGACGCGCAGCGCCACCTCGAAAGTGAGGGCGCGCCGCTTGATGTCGGTGTCGAAAAGAGTGTGGCCGATGGTAACCTTTCCGCCGGGGCGCAGACGCAGCGAAGTGCCGTCCCAACCGTCGAGCGCGCCGAAGGCCACGCCCTCGATGCTGACCGGGGCGTCGCCTGTCTCGGGCGTCCACTCTCCGCGCGAGGTCTCCGAGTTGGAGCGACCCGTGGCCGATAGCTTGAGCACCAGCCCGGCCTTGGTCTCTTCGACGAGCATCTTTGAGGGCTCGGCCTCGATGCCCACGGTGAGCGCCTCGCCTCCTGCGGGAGTGAGGGTGACTGAGTGTTCGCCCGCCTCGGTGAAACGGGTAACGAATGTGTTAAGCGAGCGGTCGACGCTCTGCTGCTGCGGCTCGCCGCCATCGATGCTGACGCTGACGCGGGTCGTGGGACCCGACTGCGTGTAGGCTGTGAACGGCAGGGCCACTTCCTCAAACTGTTTGGCGAGGAGTACGGGGCGCTCACCGCCGGCGAAGATGCGTCCGTCGGGGCGCACCATGGCCACGCAGACGTGGGGCTGAAGGCGTGCGGGGTCGGTGCGCCACACCTCGAAGTAGAGCGACTGCGAGGTGACGGTGACGCCCGACTCTTCGACCACGGCAACCATCTGGAGCGTGTGGCGTCCGGCAGCGGCGAGGGGCGAACCTGCGCCGCAGGTCAGCGTGAAGTTGTCGAACGTCTCGCCCGAGCGGGTGATTTCCTTCATGGCGGCCTCGGCGCCGTCGATGTAGAGGGTGACGCGCTTGGCGCCGGCACCGCTCACCGAGAAGGGAAGGAGGAAGGTGTCGGAGGCGGCGTAGCCTCCGGCGCTGTTGGATGCGGCTATCGAGAAGGTAGAGGCCAGCGAGAGGGCGAGCAGCGTCACGGTGGCCGAGGTGTTGGGGGTCTTGCGTTCGCCGGTGTCGGGGTCGACCACCGTGGCGCGCACCGACACGAGGTTTTTACCATTGTAAAAGCCCCCGTCAGGCACGGTGACGACCGTCGTCGTGCCACACTGCACGTCGCGCAGCGTGGTGGTCCAACGCTCCTGCGAGCCGTTGGTAATCGACACGGTGATTTCCTCGGCGGGTTGGCCGGTTGGCACGCGCTCCGTGTCGACGCGGCGATAGTTGAGATATGTGATGCGCAGCTCGACGGCGTCGCCGGCTCTCACCACCGGGGCCACATCGAGGGTAAGCAACGAGCGAGCGGAGTCAGCGCCGCCGGCGCCGCCACCACCTGCCTCGATGTCGTCGACGGTAAAGAGTTCGTCGCCCTCGTCGTTGAAGAAAACGATTTTGCCCGTGGTGGAGTCGCCCTCAGGGTCGCGCCACTCGCCGCGCATGGGGATGCTGCGCAACTTGGGCGCGACGGCCGAATTGGCCACGGGTCGGTCAGACTCGGGGTCGAGCTCCGTGTCGGGCGTACGTTCGCGCAGCTCCTGCTTCAGGAACGTCTCGACGTCGGTCACGTCGTGAGCCTCGCGCTTGGAGTCGTCGCTCCACGGCTCGTCGAGCCCCGTGATGGGTCGTGAAATCACTGTATATTTTTTGCTCATGGTGTGTTGAGAAATTTGTTCAGGATGAAAAAATCGGGAGGGCGTTAACGGCGGCGATTGGCGCCCCAGCCGATGCCGTGCTGCCAACCATGGCCACGCTGCCACCATCCGCCGGCGATGCAATTGCTCACCGCCTCCCAGAGCCGTTTCGCCCCGAGGGCGATAGCGACCAACGAGCGGCGCCCTATCGAGGCGGCCGCAAGCTCACGAGGTCCGAGGCTAATCATCTTCCTCCGGCATTAAGTAGAGCACACTGTCGTCAGCCTCCCCCGACTCGGCGAGTTGCTCCCAGCGCTCCTCGCTGACCACCTGGAGGCGCAGCCCCGCCAGACACTCAAGCGCCCGGTCAGCCTTGATGTCGGCCTCGTT
>JAIDCC010000082.1 GCA_029056055.1 Duncaniella sp. | reverse complement strand
GGGCGGCGGAAGATGTAGGCGCGGAGGAGGACGGCGGTGACGAAGTAGAGGGCGGAGAGATACCAGAGGGGACGGTAGAAGGCCGCGACGTCGGAGAGGGTGGAGCCGTCGGAGGTGATGCGGATGAAGCCGTTGACGCCCCATGTGGCGGGGATGAGGTCGGCAAACATGAGCTGGAACTGCGAGAAGGCGTAGCGGGGCCACGTGAGACCCGACATGAAGAGGAACACCACGGAGGTGACGACAATCAGGGGGAAACAAGACTCGCGTTCGCGCACGAACACCTGCAGCGTCTGTCCGAGCAGGGCGGAAGCGACGAGCATCGGAAAGACGAAGGGCATGTATTGCGAGGCGCTCTGCACATGGGGGAGGGAGAAAAATTCGGGCACGATGGTGAGGATGAAGTAGGCCAGGGGGAGGTAGATGAAGACGTAGGTGAGAGTCTTGCCGAGGACTACGGTGACGGGGCCGGCTCCATGATAGTCGTCGCCCGGGGCGGGTACTCCTACCCTACCCTCGCGGCGGAAGCGACGGCGGTCGGCGGCGGTGCCCGCGAGACAGCAGATGCCGAGAATCATGCTCTGCTGGAGGATGAGGATGAAGACGCCGGGCATGACAAACGAGGCGAAGCCCTGCGAGGTGTCGCCCATGAGATTGCTCTGAGTGCCAACGGGGAGCCCGCTGACGAGGGTCTCGGCGCCTCCGGCGAGAGTGGTGACACGTTCGGCCGTAATCTGCTGCACCTTGTCAATCTGCACGCCTGTGAGGGCGAAGAGATACTGACGATAGCGCAGAAGGAGCGAGACGTCGGAATAGAAATCAACGTTGACGGGCTGTCCGGAGCCGATTTTCGAGGCATAGTCGGCGGGAATCTCCACCACGCCGTAACACTCCTTCTCGGCCCAGGCGCGTTTAGCCTCGGCGATGTCGGCGGCATACCCTTTGATGCGGATTGACTGGGTGGCATCGAGCGAGCGCACCAGGTCGCGGCTTTCGGCCGTGCGCGAATGGTCGACAACGACGGTGGGGATTTCGGTGAGCACCTCGGGATTGTAGATGAGCGTATAGACGACGGGGTAGCCCAACGGCAGGCCGAAGAAGAAAATCAGCACACCGGCGTCGGTGAACACGCGCGACATCTCGCGGCGGAATACCCTGAAGAGATTTCTAAACCATTTCATAGAGCAATGCGGTTAGGGCACATAGACAGGATGCAAGGCACGGCGGCGCAGACGTCCCGGCAAGAGGAAGGGAAGGAGGAGGAAGCCGAGGAGCGCCATGTAGTAGAGGCGCGAATAGTAGAGGGGCTGTCCGTTGAGTGCCTGATCGATGTAGATGAGGAAGTAATAGCGGATGGGGAGAATGTAGGAGAAAATTCCGAGCGAGCCATACATCTGCTCTACCGGGAAACTGAATCCGGCCAGCGAGAAGGCGAGGATGCCGAGGAGCGACACCACGGAGAGGCTGAGGCGGAGGTTTGGCACAATCTCAAACACAAAAGCGGCAAAGGCCTGCGAGGCGGCCACGAGGAGAAACATGGCGAGAATCATGTGCCACGCGGGGCCGTTCATGGGGAAGTGGAGCCAACCGTAGAGGAGCGACTGTATGGCCACGCCGACGGCCGTCATGACAAACGTCTGCGGGAGGAGTTTGCCGAGCATGGCGCGCAGCATGCTGCCGCGGGCCGTGGCGAGCCACTCGGGGGCGGTGTGGTTTTTGATTTCCTCGCCCAGCGAGAAGCAGGTCATAATCATGGCCATGAGGGCGACGACGCCGATGATGAACGACGACGAGAGGTAGTAGCTGTAGTTGAGCCAGGGGTTGCCGATGGGATGGGTGGGGAAATTGACGGGCATCGTGAGGGCCGAGACGGAATTGTCGGAGAGACCGACGTCGAGCAGTTCGGTCTGCACCATGCCGCTCGATGTCTTGACGGCGATGGTCTTGAACCCCTTGTAGCTGAGGGTGCCGGGCACGAAAATCGTCATGTTCGAGTAGAAGCTGAGCGTCGGGGTCTCGCCTCCGACGGCCTTGGCTTCAAAGCGTCGGGGGATGTAGAAGAACCCGTATAGCTCGCCCTTGAGAACCTTCTGATAGGCATCGTGATAGCTCTCAGGGGAGGCGCTGATGTCGAGCAGTTCGATGGCACCGAGTTTGCGCGTGAGTTCGCGCGACATGGCCGTGCGGTCCATGTCGACCACCCCTACGGGGATGCGGGTCGGGAGCCCTTCGTGCATGAGATTCAGAAAGAAGAAGGCACACACCAGCGGCACGATGACGAGACCGAAAAGGTAGATGCGTCGCGAGCCGAGGGTGCGAATTCCTCTGCGTAAGGATGCGAACATAGTCAGAGATTGGGAAATTGGAGAAAACTTACTTGTCGAAGTAGATGACGGTCATGCCGGGGCGGAGTTCGGGGATGGCCTCGTCGGGACGCGCCTTGATTTCGAAGGTCTTGGAGTCCCATTGGCCTACGCTCTTGGTGGCCTGCCAGGTGGCATACGAACCCATGTCGCGCGAATAGAAGATGCGCGCCTTGACGGTCTTCTTGTCGAGGGCGGGAATCATCACTTCGATTTCGCCGCCGAGGGGCATGCGGCTCAGAAGGTCCTCGCGCACGTTGAATGTGACATACTTGTCGTCGAGGCGGAGGAGGCTCATGATTGGCGCGCCCATCATGACGAGTTCGCTTTCGTGGGGAAAGACGGCGTCAATCTGACCGTCGCAGGGGGCGAGGAGGTATTGGTCTTCAAGCAGGGCGTTGACCTCGTCGACCCCACCGCGAGCCACGTTGACCATCTGAGCGGCGGCTTCCTTTTCCTCGCTGCGCGCGCCCGACTTGGCAAGCGAAAGCTGGCTTTGGGCAGCTCCGAGAGCGGCCACGGCGGCATCGTAGGCGGCCTTGGCCTCGTCGCGCTTCTGCTCAGACATCACGCCCTCGGAGTAGAGACGCTCGAGACGGTCGTAGGTCTTCTTGGTGATTGTGACGGCGGCTTCGGCCTGTCGCACCATGTCGGCGGCTGCCTGAATGGTCTGCTTGCGCGCTCCGGCGTCGACAAGACGGTTCTGGCTGCTGGCGACGTTCTGCATACCCTCGGCCTGCATGAGCTTGGCCTCGGCGATGGACGAGTGGATATGGACGAGCGTATCGCCGGCCTTGACCATGTCGCCCTCGCGGGCATAGAGTTTGACAACTCGGCCGGGGAGTTTGCCCGAGATGCGTATCGATGTGGCTTCTGCCTGACCCTGCACGATGTCGGCAGGTTTCTTGAGAAGCCAGAAGCCGCAGATGGCAAATACAATGCAGGCCACGATAATGACACCCATTCCGAAGAGGAGGGCTTTGTTTTCGCGTTGCTCCTGCGAGGGAGCGTTATTCTTTTCGGTAGACATCGGAATATTTGATTTTATGATGGTTGTAGCGGGAGATTAGGGAAATCAATAGGGGTCGAGGCGGCCGAGCACTTTCTGGAGGTAGACCGAGCAGAGGTAGACGTCGATGCGCGAGTCGATTTCCTCGGAGTGGGCTTTGAGCCAAGCTGTCTGCGCCTCCATGACGTTGTCGACGGTCATGACGCCTTCCTTGAACCCGAGCGAGGCGCACCGCAGGTTTTCGTTGGCTTTGGCGAGGTTGGTGCGGGTCATGTCGTAGGTCTTTTCGGCCTCGCGGCTCTTGAAGGCGGCCTGTTTCACCTGGAGGTCGACGAGAGTGCGGGCGTTTTCAAGCTCCATGCGCATGGCGCCCGTCTCGGCCTTGGCGGCGCGATACTTATTGTAGTTGCCGCCCCAGTGCCAGAGGGGGATGGTGAGCATTGCGCCGACGCTGAACGCGCCGTTGAAATTCTTCTTGAAGCCGTCGTAAAGATTGGGATTGCTGAACGAGTAGGCTCCGACGAGCGCCAGGTTGGGGAGCATGGCGGCGCGGGCCACGTTGGCCTTCTGCTCGAAGATTTTCACTCCGAGTTCGAGGGCGCGCAGGTCCTGACGGCGGCTGTAGACTTCGTTCATGTTGTAGTCGGTGGCCACCGGCTCGGCTGTGCCGGGTTCGACGGTGGCGGCATCTTCGTCGGCGAGGGCGAAGACCGTGTTGACGGGGAGGCCGCACACCTGGGCGAGTGCCATTCGCGAGAGCACGAGGCCGTTTTCAACTTTGGTGAGGTCGATTTGGGCCGAATTGAGCTTGACGTCGACCGTGAGCTGGTCGCGCTGTGTGGCCACGCCCTCCCTGACCATCAGACCGACGTTGCGGCTGAGGGTGTCGAGCAGACCGACGTAGCTGACGGCGAGGCGGTGTTTGGCCTTGAGCGAGACCACCTGCCAGTAGGCGGCATCGACGGCGTAGACCACATCCTGCGCAGCCGAATTGCGCATGGTCTTGGCGAGGTCTTCGGCAAAACCTGTGATTTTGTTCATGGCCACGATTTTGCCACCCATGTAGATGGGTTGGGTGAGGGTGACGGCTCCGAAGAACACGTTGTGGATGTCGTAGGTGAGGGCCTCCTTGGGCAGGTAGGCCACCTGTTCGGGGATAGGCTGGCCGTTGTTGAGGACAGGCTCGCCGGTGAGCGGATTTTTCACCACGGCAAACTCGTAGCCCTTAGTCTCGAGGTTGAAATTCTTGATGGGGAGATACTGGTCGGAAGAAAACATCGAGAGTTCCTTCTGATTATACATGTATCCGCCGGCAAAGTCGAGTGCGGGGAGGTAGGCGGCGAAGGCCTCGTCTTTCTGATAGCCGGCGGCACGGATTTTCTCGTCCTGCTGTCGGAGCTGCTTGTTGTTTTTGAGCGCCAGCTCGCGACATTGTTCGAGCGAGAGGGTCGAACCCTCGTAGGCGGAAAAGTCCTGCGCCGATGCCGATGAGGCGCCGACCCAGAGGGAGAGTATCAATAAGCCTGCTGATAAACGTTTCATTAGTCTTGACGTGAGGGAGGTTTCTAATATTAATGTGACGGAATAATGAATGGTATCACCTATTATTATAACTACATTTTGTTAATAATAGTTTACGGAAAAATTGCCATAATCGCCCTATTATTAATCAATTTTACGTTATTTTAGCATCGCCGCGCCGAGAGGCCGAAAATTCAGAGCCTTACGCCGCAAAACTCATTACGAAATCAAATTGGCTTTCGCTTTGCAGATTTCGGGGAATTTTATTAATTTTGCGGATTAAGTATGTGTTAATCCTATGAAGCATAGGTTGGGAACGCATGCTTAAGACACATATTTTATATATAGATTGACTGTGCCGCCGCGGCTCACGCCGGTTTGCTGCGGCATGTCGGAGAGAAGGAAAAGACCACCTTATGACATTTGATTCGCCTTACCGTCGAGGCGCCGACGACGGAATGAAGTTCGGACTCTATCTCACCGCCCTGTTGGCCGGGATGCTGTTCGGGAGCGGAATTGCCGCTTCCGGATGGCTCGCGCTCGTGCTGCTCGTGGCCACCCCGGTGTTGCTCTGGTGGCTCATGCTGCGCTACCACCGCAGTCTGGGGCCGGAGACCGGCTTCGGTATGCTCTGGCTCGACGGCACGCTCACCGTGATGTTCGGCCTGCTCATCGCCGCGGCCTTTCTGATAGTCTACATGAAATGGATTGAGCCCGACTTCGTGCTCCGGCAGCTTCAGGCCATAATCGACACCAATGCCGAGCACCCCGAAATGGGACTCGAACAGTATGCCACGGTGGCCTCAAATCTCATCGCCAACGGCGAGGTGCCGAGTCCGGCTCTCATGGCCTCAAATTTCATCGTGCTCAACATGATGGTGGGCGTAGTGGCCTCGGCTGTCTTCGCTCTCGGCATCACGGTGTGGGCGCGCATCGCGGGCCGCAATTTTCCACAACAAAATTAACGAATTTTACTTAAAAGTAAATTATGGACATATCGGTTGTAGTGCCCCTTTACAATGAGGCCGAGTCGCTTCCCGAACTGGTGGAATGGATAGACCGCGTGATGCGCGCCAACGATTTCACCTACGAAATCGTCATGGTAGACGACGGCTCTACCGACGACTCGTGGAAGGTGATACGCACCCTCGCCGAGCGCTTCCCCGCCGTGAAGGGGGTGCAGTTCAGACGCAATTACGGAAAGAGCCCCGCGCTCAACACCGGATTTCGCGCGGCGCAGGGCGACGTGGTCATCACCATGGACGCCGACCTTCAGGATTCGCCCGACGAAATCCCCGAACTCTACCGCATGATTACCGCCGAGGGCTACGACCTCGTGTCGGGGTGGAAGAAGAAGCGCTACGACCCCCTGTCGAAGACCATCCCGACGAAACTTTTCAACGCCACGGCCCGGCGTGTCAGCGGCATCGACAACCTGCACGACTTCAACTGCGGTCTCAAGGCCTATCGCCGCGAGGTGGTGAAACACATCGAAGTCTACGGCGACATGCACCGCTATATCCCCTACCTCGCCAAAAACGCCGGCTTCGGCAAAATCGGCGAGAAAGTGGTGCAGCATCAGGCACGCAAGTATGGCGTCACCAAATTCGGTCTCGACCGCTTCGTCAACGGCTACCTCGACCTGGCCACCCTTTGGTTTACCGGCAAATTCGGCGCCAAACCGATGCACTTCTTCGGGCTGCTCGGCTCGCTCATGTTTTTCATCGGCCTCGTGGCGGTGATGATTGTAGGCTTCGGCAAACTCTATGCCATGTGGGCCGGACTGGCCTACCGTCTGGTGACCGACTCGCCCTACTTCTTCCTCGCGCTCACCATGATGGTGCTCGGCACGATGCTCTTCCTCACCGGCTTCCTCGGCGAACTCATCGTGCGCAACGCCCCGGGGCGCAATCACTACGAAATCAAAGACTCCATCGACCACCCCATCAAAGACTGAACGTCTATCACACCCATCACTCCAAGAAAATGAACGCATATCCTCAGTTTTACGACATAGTCAAACACCGCTACTCATGCCGCGGCTACGACACCACACGCCCGGTGAGCGCCGACGCCCTCACCGCCGTCTTCGACACCGCCCGCCTCGCCCCCTCGGCCGTCAACCGTCAGCCCTGGCTCTTCATCGTGGCCGCCACGGAGGCCGAGCGTCAGGCCATCTGCGAGGCCTACCCCCGCGAATGGATTAAGACCGCCCCGGTGCTCGTCGTGGCCTGCGGCCTGCACGACGAGGCATGGCACCGCCCCGCCGACGGCAAAGACCACACCGACATCGACGTGGCCATAGCCACCGAACACGTCTGCCTCGCGGCTACCTCTCTCGGGCTGGCCACATGCTGGGTGTGCAACTTCGACACGGCTCTCATCCGCCGCGCCTTCGCGCTGCCCGACACCATGGAGCCGGTGGCCATCATCCCGCTCGGCTATCCCGCCGAGGGTGCCTCGGAGCGCCATCCGCTGCGCAAGGGCATTGACGAAATCCTACGTTACGGAGGCTTCTGATGCGCGGGCTCTTTGTCATAATGGCGGCGATGCTGGCGGGCGGACTCCTCGCGGGGGGCTGCTCGGTCATCGGCTGCACCGAAAACCAGAACTCCCTCCCTCTGGCCGGGTTCTACTCGTCGGCCACGGGCGAGGCCATCTCGGTCGATTCACTCGCCATCGGCGGTGTCGACGCACCCGACGACTCGCTCCTCGCCCGACCCTCGCAGCGCCTCTCGCAGGTCTACCTGCCCCTGCGCTCCACGCAGACGCAGACCATCTTCTACATCCGCTACATGCAGAAGGCCCTCGCCGAGCTTGACGCCGAAGATGTCATCGTGTTCGACTACACCTCGACACCCTTCTTCGCCTCGGAAGACTGCGGAGCCATGTATGCCTACCACATCACCTCGCTGCAATACACCCGCAACCTCATCGACTCGGTGGCCGTCACCGTGGCCGACTCTACCATCACCAACGTCGAGCAGGAATACCTGCGCATCTACTTCCGCACCTCCCAGCCCGACGACTCTGTCCCCGACGACACCCGTGCCCGTGTCATAACCATTCCCGCCCATGTCTGAACGCTTTGCAAGAATACTCGTTTTAGCTCTCGCGGCCATAATGGCCGTGGCGTTCGACGGCTCGGCGCAGCGTCGCGTCACCCCCGTGCGCTCTGCCGAACCGGGCACCACCGTGACCGCCGACGAGCCTGAGGGGCCCGACCTGACCCACGTGGTCCACATGCACGACGCTCAGGGCAACGCCATCCTCGTCGACACCATCACGGGGCGCGAGGTGCCCGACACCACAGGTCTGCTCGCCGCGCCCCCGAAGATGGAGCAGCCGCTCCTCTACGAGGCCTCGGCCGGAGTCAACCTCTGGGATGCCGCGATGCGCGCTTTCGGGCAGAGCTACGGCCTGGGCGACGTGTGGGGCGAGCTCAACCTCCACAACCGCTACCTCGTCAGCCTCACCGCCGGCGTCGGAGAAGCCAACATCGCCCCCGACGACAAGAATTTCACATTCCGCACCCCCGTCTCGCCCTACTTCAAAATCGGCGCCGCCTACAACTTCCTCTACAACTCGAATCCCGACTACAAGCTGATGATAGGCGCGCGCTACGGCTTCTCGCCGTTCCGCTGGCGGCTCGAAAACGTCACCGTCGACGACTCCTACTGGCAGGACCCTTCGACCTACTCCCTCCCCGAGCAATCGCACACCACGGGGTGGCTCGAAATCACCTTCGGACTGCGCGTGCGCATAGCCGGGGCGGTCTCCGTAGGCTGGAACATCATCTATCAGGCCATTCTCCACGACTCGTCGTCGCCCTACGGCCAACCCATGTACATCCCCGGTTTCGGCAAGCGCTCCAACCCTCTGGCCGCGTCGCTGTCGGTGAGCTACACCATCCCCCTCGCCTCGCGCAAGAAGACCCGCGCTGCCACCGCTCCCGAGCCTGATGCCCTCGCCGAGCCGGCCTCGGCCGACCCCTCCGACGAGGAGGCCGACACGCCCGACGAAGCGACTGCCGCCGACCCCTCCGACTCTCCCCTCATTCAAGAATCCTCTCAACCCTCCGAAATTCAATGATTGAACGAATAGTAATAATCGACCAGGTAGACCCTGTGACCTTCTACGGCGTCAACAACGCCAACATGCACCTCATCCGCAACCTCTTCCCGAAGTTGCGCGTGGCCGCACGCGGCAGCGTCATCAAAGTGATTGGCGACGATGCCGAGACCGCCGAGTTCGAACACAAAATCAAAGAGCTCGAAGACTATTGCATAAAGTACAACAAACTCACCGAAGACGTAATCCTCGACATCGTCAAAGGCCACGCCCCCGCCGAGCCGCGCCACGACGACGTCATCATCTTCGGCCAGAACGGCAAGCCCATCGCCCCGCGCAACACAAATCAGGCGCTCCTCGTCAAGGCTTTCCGCGAAAACGACCTCACGTTTGCCCTCGGCCCCGCCGGCACGGGCAAAACCTACATCGCCATCGCCCTCGCCGTCAAGGCTCTCAAAAACCGCGAGGTGCGCAAAATCATCCTCTCACGCCCCGCCGTCGAGGCCGGCGAGAAACTCGGCTTCCTGCCCGGCGACATGAAAGACAAAATCGACCCCTACCTTCAGCCCCTCTACGACGCTCTCGAAGACATGATTCCCGCCGTGAAGCTCAAGGAATACATGGATTCGAACGTCATTCAGATAGCCCCGCTCGCCTTCATGCGCGGCCGCACCCTCAACGATGCCGTCATCGTGCTCGACGAGGCGCAGAACACCACCGTCCATCAGATAAAAATGTTCCTCACCCGTCTGGGCACAAACGCCAAAATGATTATCACCGGCGACGCCACGCAGATTGACCTGCCGCGCTCGGTCAAGTCGGGTCTCGTGCAGGCGCTCCGTGTGCTCCGCGACGTGCCCGGCATCGGCAAGGTGGAGTTCGGCAAGAAAGACATCGTGCGCCACGCCCTCGTGCAGCGCATCGTCGAAGCCTACGAACGCTTCGACAAGGAGCACGCCGACGGCGACGACTCCCCCGCCCCGACCGAATCTGAAAAAGAATCGTAACCATAATTCATCACCACGACAATTCATCACCACGACCATGCACTACTGGATTGTAATCAACGATAACACCGTCGGCCCCCTCACGCTCGACGAACTCAAGCACACCGACGGCCTGACCCCCGACACACCCCTGTGGTTTGACGGCCTCGCCGGCTGGACCACCCTCGGCCAAGTGCCGGGACTCATGGAGCAGCTTGCCGCTCCCGCCCCGACCGACTCCACCGAAGTGGCCGTAGCCGGTAACCACCCTGCCCCACTCACCACTTCGCCCGCCTACACCTCGCCCAAGGCCGAGGCCTCGCAGGCCGCCGACCCCGGCGAAATGCCTTCGAGCTGCCTCGGGTGGGCCATCTTCACCACTGTCTGCTGCTGTCTGCCCGCAGGTGTCGTCGGCATCATCTACGCCTCGAAAGTCTCTACCCTCTGGCGACAGGGACGCTACGACGAAGCCCGCAAAGCGGCCGAAACCGCCATGTGGTGGACCGTCGGCGGCATCACCGCCGGACTCGTCTTGCAGCCCTTCGTCTCCACTTTCCAGGTACTCATGCAGATGCTCTGACCCCTACGCCCCGACCGGCGCATCATAATATTTAATTTAGGAACGCGCCTGCGCGCACGTGTGCGCGCTCCGTCGGCACGCCCCTCCCCCACTCCTCACTGCTCCCTCCTCACTCCAAAAAATCCCCAAACCACTCATCCCCCCTCAGCTATGACTCTCAGCCGGAAAAACCTCGTGTTGCGCATACTGCTCTTCATCGGCGCAGTCGCAGCCCTCGTCTACTTCCTCCCGCGCTCCGACCGCAAGCACTACATTTTCGAGGTCAACCGCCCCTGGACCTACCCGTTGCTCACCGCACCCTTCGACATCCCCATCCATCTCGACTCCGTCAGCACCGCCCGGCTGCGCGACAGCATCGACGCCGAGTTCCAGCCCGTCTACAAGCGCGACGCCACCCTCGAAAAGACCGTCATAGCAGAGTGTACAGCAAAAATCAACGCCCTCTCCGACGAACGCCTCACGCCGTCTGAGAAAAATCAGGTCATCAAAGCCCTGCGTGCGCTCTACGCCGACGGCATCGTCGACCGCGAGACATTCAACCAGATTTCCGTCGGCTCTCTGCCCATAGTGCGCTTCATCTCCGACAACGTGGCCATATCCGTGCCAACGTCGAAGATGCGCTCCACATTCCGCGCCTACGAACACCTCGACTCCCTGCTCTCCGACCGCGGTGTGCGGCAGGCTCTCACAGCCGCACGCATCTCCGAGATGCTCACCCCCAACATCACCGCCGACTCCCTGGCCAACTCCCGCCTCCTGGCCGACGCATATCAGAAAGCCACGGCCCCGGTGGGCGTGCTTCAGCAGGGCGAACGCATCATCGACAAAGGCGACATCGTCACCCCCCGGCTCGCCACCGTGCTCGAAACTTATGAGCAGATGGCCGCCGAACGTTCCGACAAAGCCATCACGCAACACCACTACCCCGTGGCCGGGCAGACCCTCTACATGATTATTCTCATGGCAGCTCTGTTCGCCTACCTCATGCTCTTCCGACCCGCCTACTACGACGACAACCGCACACTGCTCTTCGTGGTGCTCCTCACGGTGCTCTTCTCGCTCTTCGCCTACGCCATGAACGCCACCTTCCGCGTGGGTCTCTACATCGCGCCGTTCACCATCGTCCCCATCCTCGTGCTCGTATTCCTCGACTCGCGCACGGCCCTCCTCGTACAGATGACCGTGGTGCTCGCGTGTGCCATCGTCTCAAACTCGCCTCTCGAATTCATCTTCATCCAATTCGTGGCCGGTCTCGCCGCCATCGACTCCCTGCGCGACCTCTCGCGACGCTCGCAGCTCATCCGCACCGCCGCCGTAATCTTCCTCGCCTACTCGCTCGGCCATATCGCCGTCGAAATCATACAGACCGGCACTCTCGACAAGACCGAAGGACGCATCTTCGGAGCATTCGGCATCAACGCCATTCTCATCTCATTCTCATACGTCCTCATGTTTCTCATCGAACGTATCTTCGGTTTCACCTCGCAGGTCACGCTCGTCGAACTCTCCGACATCAACAACCCCCTGCTGCGCGAACTCTCCGAGGAATGTCCCGGAACGTTCAACCACTCCATGGCCGTCAGCAACCTCGCCTCGGAAGGCGCGCGTGCCATCGGCGCAAACACACAGATGGTGCGAACCGGCGCACTCTACCACGACATCGGCAAAATCAAGAACCCCGCTTTCTTCACCGAAAACCAGCACGGCGTAAACCCCCACGACGCTCTCTCGCCCCAGCAGAGCGCGCGCATCATCATCTCTCACGTCACCGAAGGCCTCTCGATGGCCGAGAAAGCGAAACTCCCCGGAGCCATTCGCGACTTCATCTCGCAACACCACGGCCGAGGCACCGCCAAATACTTCTACAACACCTATTGCAACGCCCACCCCGACGAGAAAGTCGACCCCGCGCCCTTCACCTACCCCGGCCCCAACCCGCAGAGCCGTGAGACCTCACTCCTCATGATGGCCGACGCCGTCGAAGCCGCCTCGCGCTCGCTCAAAGACTACTCCCCCGAAGCCATCCGCACCCTCGTCGACCGCATCATCGACGGTCAGATTGCCGACGGCCTCCACAACGAGTCGCCCCTGTCGTTTAAAGACGTCCAGACCATCAAAGACTCCTTCGCCCGCCGCCTCACCACCATGTACCACTCCCGCATCGCCTACCCCGACAAAAAATAAACCCCACGGCGACGCAAAACTGAAGTTCACCCTGAAAAAATTGCGATACATCCCCGGTAGGAATGTATCGCAATCGTTTGATTTACAGGTAGGGACGCGCCATGGCGCGTCCACGGCGAGGTTAGTGTGGCAATGGTGGTAATCCCCTGAAGGGGATGAATATTCCTTGCGCGTAGGAGGGCCGCTGTCAGAAGGCTTCGTTGATGTTGAAGACAAAGCCGGTGGTGTGGCGGCCGATGCCGAAGTCGAGACGCACGTTGGTGTTTTTCTTAAACTCCCAGCGGTAGCCGATGCCGGCGTTGGGGAGGAGCTTGTGGATGTTGATTTTGGCCAGACTCGGCTCGACGGCACCGACACCTACCCAGAGGGCTATGCCGCTGCGGCGCCAGACGTGCTGACGGAGTTCGAGGGTGAAGTCGGCCGACGTTTTGTCGCGGTAGCGCGCTTCATAGTAGCCGCGCATGGTGTAGGAACCTCCGACTGTGGGTAGGAGTCCCCAGGGGGTATGGCCGTAGGTGGCGGCCACGTGGAGGCGTCCGGCAAGGACACCGCCGCGCCACACTTTGGCATACTTGTTGATGCCCACTTCGGTGAGCGAGAACGAGTAGTTACCGTTGCCCATGAAGCGGGGGAAGAATTTCTGCTCGGCGCGGATATACCAGCCTGAGGTGGGGGCGGTGAGGTTGTCGCGGGTGTCCCATGCGGCCACGATGCCGGCGCCCACCGAAGTGGTGCGCAGCGACTCGCCTTCCCATAGCGGGAGGGCCGATTCGTCGACCTTTCCGGCGCGGATGAGGTAGAAGTCGGCTTCGGGACCGGCATAGAATCCGTGGCCGAAGTTGTAGAGAAATTCACCCTGGAGGCGCAGGCGGAATTCCTTGTAATCGGTCTCGTTGATGCTTCGCATGGCTTTTTCGTAGCCGATGCCCCAGAATTTGGTGGGGAAGGAGAAGAAATTGACGTTGTAGTTGACGCGGAAGCGGTCGTGAGGGGCGATATGGTTGCCGCGGATGCCTACGAGGTAGAGCATGGCGGTGGTGACTTCGCCATAGAGCGACACGTTGGACGGCATGAGCGTCGAGTCGGTCATGTCGGGGCGATAGATGGCCGCGGCCACGAGTCCGATGCCAAACTTGGCGTCGTTAGAGTAGGAAGGGCCTCCGATGATGCTGAAATCTACCTTTTTCTGAGGCTTGGGCTTGTTGGCCTCGTCGAAGTATTGGATGACGCGGCCCACAAGGCCATGGCGGCGCGGAGCGGCGGTAGTGGCAGTGGAGTCGGAGCTTTCGGCTGCATGCAGCCCGAGCCCGAGAGTCAGGAGGAGGAGCGATATGACAAGCCGTGTTGACTTCATGCGACGAATGTTTTTAGGGGGATGTGAGGATGAGAGGGGAGAGAAGGGTGATGAATTATCAATGTCCGCAGCCCGGAGGGGGGATGCCTCGGAGCCCGGTATCATCATAACGCCGGGCGGGGGATAAAAGTTGAAATTTTTTGGTTTAGTTTTCGGTTTGCGCCGCGGCGGCTGAAATTTCTGTTTGCAGTTTGGAGGAAAATGTGTAATTTTGCACTTTCAAAAATCAAATCGCATACACTGACCTATGGGAGGATTTTTTGGAGTGGCAGCTAAAGATGCCTGCCGCACCGATCTGTTCTACGGAGTTGACTACAACTCCCACCTTGGCACCCGCCGCGCGGGTATGGCCACCTATGATGAGATTGAACGCCGCTTCTGCCGCTCAATCCATTCGCTGGAAAGCACTTACTTCCGCACCAAGTTTGAGGCCGACCTGCCCAAGTTCAAAGGGTCGAAAGGCATCGGAGTGATATCCGACACCGACCCGCAGCCCATCATCATCAACTCGCACCTGGGCAAGTTTGCCATCGTCACCGTGGCACGCATCTGCAACATCGACGAGCTCGAACGCCGTCTCATCGAGCAAGGCGAACACTTCGGCGAGCTCTCGCAGGGGCGCACCAACCAGACCGAGCTGATAGCCCTGCTCATCAACAGCGGCAAGACTTTCGTCGAGGGCATCCGCAACGTCTACGAGGCAATTCACGGCTCGTGCTCGATGCTGATTCTCACCGAGAACTCCATCATCGCCGCCCGCGACAAACTCGGCCGCACCCCCATCATCCTGGGCAAGAAGGAGGGCGCCTACGCCCTGACCTCCGAGTCGACCGCCTTCCCCAACCTCGACTTTGAATATGTGCGCGACCTCGGCCCCGGCGAGATTGTCGAAGTGACCCACGACTCGGTCACCGTGCTCTCCGAGCCGCTGCCCGAAATGCAGATTTGCTCGTTCCTCTGGGTGTATTACGGATTTCCCACCTCATGCTACGAAGGCCGCAACGTCGAAGAGACCCGCTTCGCGTCGGGCCGCGAGATGGGTCAGGCCGACAAGACCGAGGTCGACTGCGCCTGCGGCATCCCCGACTCGGGCGTAGGCATGGCGCTCGGCTATGCCGACGGTCACGGAGTGCCCTACCACCGCTGCATCTCGAAGTACACCCCGACGTGGCCCCGCTCGTTCACCCCCGCCGACCAGTCGATGCGCAATCTCGTGGCCAAGATGAAGCTCGTGCCCAACCGCGCCATGCTCCAAGGCCAGCGCGCCCTCTTCTGCGACGACTCGATTGTGCGCGGCACCCAGCTCAACGACAATGTCGGCGAGCTCTACCGCTGCGGCGCCAAGGAGGTGCACATGCGCATCGCCTGTCCGCCCCTCATCTACGGCTGCCGCTACCTCAACTTCACTTCGTCGAAGAGCGACATGGAGCTCCTCACACGCCGCATCATCGAAGAGCTCGAAGGTGACCCCGAAAAAAATCTCGACCTCTACGCCAAGACCGGCTCGCCCCAATACGAGGCGATGGTTGAGAAAATCCGCCAGCGTTTCGGCCTCACCACACTCAAGTTCAATCCCCTCGAAACCCTCGTCGAGTCAATCGGCCTGCCCAAGTGCCGCCTCTGCACCCACTGCTTCGACGGCTCCTCGCACTTCTAAAACCGACTTCATCCAATAGGTTTTTTTATACGCCGCCCCTTTGCCCGCTCCGGCTCGCAAAGGGGCGTTTCCCATCCTCCCCGCCCCACGGGTTGATTTTCATATTCATAGCCGTCACAAGGTAATATTATCAATTATGTGGGGGAAAGTCTGAAATTTTTTGTAACTTTGCGCACAAAACACCCGTCACGGTTGTTAGAATGCTATAACTCTGCGCCGGTCTTTGAAAGGAAAGACCGTGGCCGCAATTTTCTGAAAATAATCATCAAAATCGACTGATATGAAACTCATCAAGACTCTCGGACTTCCGGCACTGGCAGTGTGTGTGCTCGGTATGGGCATGACCGGATGCTCGTCAATGACAAATACAGGTAAAGGCGCGCTCATCGGCGGCGGCGGCGGTGCGGCTCTCGGCGCAGGCCTCGGCGCGCTCATCGGCGGCGGCAAGGGTGCCGCAATCGGCACGGCCATCGGCGCTGCGGTAGGCACGGGTGCCGGCGTGCTCATCGGCAAGAAGATGGACAAGCAGCAGGCCGAGCTCCAGCAGCAGCTCGCCGAGCAGGCCAAGGTGGAACAGGCTACGGATGCCAACGGTCTGCAGGCCATCAAGGTGACTTTCAACGGCGGTATCCTCTTCCCCACCAACGGCACCACTCTTTCGACAAGCGCCAAGGGCGACCTCGCCAAGTTTGCCACTTCGCTCATTCAGAATCCCCAGACCAACGTGCAGATTTACGGTTTCACGGACGATACCGGCTCGATGGCGGCCAACACGAAGGTGGCCGACGGACGTGCCGACGCCGTGCGCAACTATCTGCTCAACTGCGGTGTGGCTGCCAACCGTCTTTCGGCCGAGGGTCTGCCCATGCAAGACTACATCGCCTCCAACCAGACTCCCGAGGGTCGCGCGCAGAACCGCCGCGTGGAAATCTACATCACAGCCGACCAGGCTATGATTGAAGCCGCCGAAAACGGTACGCTCCAGTAATCTCACGCCTCGACATTATTCCCGACAACACTACGCGGGTGCTTCGCTGCATAGAGCCGGCGAAGCACCCGCTTGACGTCTGTCAAGCGGCGAAAATCGGCCCTCGGCGCGGCACGATAAAAGAAAATCAGAAATTTGTGTGGTTTTGTAACCGAATTTTCGTAAATTTGCAGCAAACTCAAAACATCATGGAAAAAGAATTAGACTGGGGAAATCTGTCATTCGGCTACATGCCAACAGATTATAACGTGCGTTGCCGCTATGCCGACGGCCGTTGGGGCGACATCGAAGTATCGCAGAGCGAGACCATCGACATGCACATGGCCGCCACGTGTCTGCACTACGGTCAGGAGATTTTCGAAGGGCTCAAGGCCTTCCGCGGCAAGGACGGCAAAATCCGCATCTTCCGCCTCGAAGAAAACGCCCGCCGCATCCGCGAGTCGGCCAAGGGTCTGCTCATGGCCGAGCTGCCCGAAGAGAAATTCATCGAAATGGTGCGCAAGGTGGTCGAACTCAACGCCCGCTTCGTGCCTCCCTACGGCTCGGGCGCTTCGCTCTACATCCGCCCGCTCGAAATCGGCATGACCGCCCAGGTGGGCGTAAAGCCGGCCTCCGAATATCTCTTCGTGATTTTCGTGACGCCCGTAGGCCCTTACTTCAAGACAGGCTTCCGCCCCACCAACATCTGCATCATGCGTCAGTATGACCGCGTGGCGCCCCGTGGCACGGGTCGCTGGAAAGTGGGCGGCAACTATGCCGCATCGCTCACCGCCGGCGAACATGCCCACGAGCTCGGCTACTCGGCCGTGCTCTACCTCGACCCCAAGGAGAAGAAATATCTCGACGAGTGCGGTCCCGCCAACTTCATAGCCATCAAGGACGGGGTCTACATCACCCCCGAATCGGAGTCGATTCTCCCCTCCATAACCAACAAGAGCCTCATGCAGCTTGCCGAAGATATGGGCATCAAGGTGGAACGCCGCCACATCACCGTCGACGAGCTTGCCGAAATCGATGAGGCTGCCGCAGTGGGCACCGCCGCCGTGGCATCGCCCGTGGGCCGCATCGACGACCTCGACACCGGCATCAAGTATGTGGTCAGCAAGGACGGCAATCCCGGCCCCGTCGTGACTCGCCTCTACGAGACACTGCGCGGCATTCAGCTGGGCGAACTCCCCGACACCCACGGATGGAACACCGTGCTTTGACACATTAAGTAAGTTCGAAAAATAAAACGATATATGTAAAGAAAAATTCTTGAACAATAAAACTCGTTCTTTTTGGATGCTTGAAGCTTGTCATTCAGTCTTTCTCGTCAAGCTCGAAAGCGCTTCGCGATGATGCATAGCACGCTATGCGCCTTCATTCCGCACTCCAATCATCTCAAAAATAACTTCGTCTTATTTGTTCATTTATTTTTCTCACTTACTTTTCGCAGTGACACTCGACCCGAAGATACAAAGACTGATAGACCGCCTTTACCCGGCCGAGACGCCGGGCGGGCGCATCTATCGCAGCCACTGCTCGCAGGTGGCCGCCCTGGCTTTGGAGATAGTGCGCGCCCGAAGGCTGTCTCTCGACGAAGAGACGGTCTATGCCGCCGCGATGCTCCACGACATAGGCATCTCGCAGTGCGACGCCCCCGACATAGGTTGCCGCGGCACGCAGCCCTACATCTGCCACGGCATGCTCGGCGCCGACCTCCTGCGGCGCGAGGGGCTCGACGAGCGTCTGGCCCGCGTGGCCGAACGCCATACCGGCTCCGGGCTTACTGCCGCCGAGATTGCCGCCGAGGGTTTGCCCCTGCCCGCCGACCGCTCCTACATGCCCGAAAGCGAGTTGGAGCGGCTCGTGTGCTATGCCGACAAGTTTTATTCGAAGAGCGGCACGGGCGCGCGCAAGAGTCTCGACAAGGTGCGCTCCCAGATGGCGCGTTTCGGCGAGGCTGCCGCCGCACGGTTTGACGCCCTCCACCGCGAGTTTGGCCTCCCAGGCCTCTGACGCCGTTTCAAAATACCACGAAAAATACATTTCCTCAACAGAAATCAACGACAATGACTGTAGTAGACCGTTTTCTGCAATACGTAAAGTTTGACACCCAGAGCGACGAGCTCACAAACCTCACCCCCTCCACCCCCGGGCAGATGGAATTTGCCCGCCACCTCGAAGCCGAGCTCCGTGCGATGGGCCTCACCGAAATCTCGCTTGATTCTAACGGCTATCTCTTCGCCACGCTGCCGGCCAACACCGACCGCCCTGTGCCCACCATCGGCTTCATTGCCCACCTCGACACGTCGCCCGACATGAGCGGACGCCATGTGTCGCCCCGCATCGTGCAGCAATACGACGGGGGTGACATCGTGCTCAACGCTGCCGACGACATCGTGCTCCGCCCCTCTGAATTTCCCGAACTGCTCCACTACAAGGGTCAGGACCTCATCGTCACCGACGGCAAGACCCTCCTCGGCGCCGACGACAAGGCCGGCATAGCCGAAATCATCACCGCGATAGCCCACCTCCAGGCTCACCCCGAAATCGAGCACGGCAAAATCCGCATCGGCTTCAACCCCGACGAGGAAATCGGCCAGGGTGCCCACAAATTCGACGTCGAAATGTTTGGCGCCGACTGGGCCTACACCATGGACGGCGGCGAAGTGGGCGAGCTCGAATATGAAAACTTCAACGCTGCCGTGGCACGCGTCACCTTCAAAGGCCGCAACGTCCACCCCGGCTATGCCAAGCACAAGATGCTCAATTCGCTGCGCGTGGCCAATCAGTTTGCCATCATGCTCCCCCGCTGGGAGACCCCCGAACACACCGAGGGCTATGAGGGTTTCTACCACCTCGTGTCAATCAAGGGCGATGTCGAGGAAACGGTGCTCACCTACATCATCCGCGACCACGACCGCGACCGCTTCGAGCGCCGCAAGAAGGAACTCGAGCATCTGGCGCGCAAAATCAATAACGAATTCCCCGGCTGCGCCTCGATAGAAATCAAGGACCAGTACTTCAACATGCGCGAGAAAATCGAGCCGGTGATGCACATCGTCGACGTGGCCATCAAGGCCATGGAAAATGTGGGCGTCACCCCAAAAGTGCAGCCCATCCGCGGCGGCACAGACGGCGCGCAGCTCTCGTTCAAGGGTCTCCCCTGCCCAAACATCTTTGCCGGTGGCCTCAACTTCCACGGCCGCTACGAATTCGTGCCCGTGCCCTCGATGGAGAAAGCAACCGATGTCATCGTCGAGATAGCACGCCTCGTGGCCGCCAAGTAAGCCACCTCCCCGTTGCTCTCCCCACTACTCCCGCTTCACAAGAATGTATTACATACAAAAACAGTTTGAAATAGCCGGCGCCCACTCGCTCTCGCTTTCCTACGAGAGCAAGTGCGAGCGCATGCACGGCCACAACTGGCTCATCACAGTCTACTGCCGTTCGGCCGAGCTCAACGCCGACGGAATGGTGGTAGACTTCTCCCACATCAAGGAGACCATCGTCAATCAGCTCGACCACCGCAACCTCAACGAGGTGTTTGACTTCAACCCGACGGCCGAAAACATAGCCCGCTGGATAGCCGGACGCATCCCCCACTGCTACCGCGTTGACATCCAGGAAAGCCGCGGCAACATCGCGTCGTGGCGCGACGAATAGGCCGGCGGCTCATTTCAAAAACCACAACTCCAACTCCGTGGCAAAGGTCAACGAAATTTTTTATTCGCTTCAGGGCGAAGGATGGTTTACGGGCACTCCCGCCGTGTTCGTAAGGTTCTCCGGTTGCAACAAGGCTTGCCCTTTCTGCGACACGCAGCATGAAGAGGGCGTCGAAATGGACCTCGCCGAGATTGTCGAGGCGGTCAAGGCCTTTCCGGCACGCCACGTCATCCTGACAGGTGGCGAGCCGGCGCTTCAGGTGACGCCGCTGCTCGTCGACATGCTTCACGCTCTCGGATGCTTCGTGCAAATCGAGACCAACGGCTCGGCGCCGGTCACCTCCGAAATCGATTGGATTACCTGCTCGCCCAAGGGCGACTACAAGATTTGTCTGCCGCGCGTAGACGAGCTCAAGATTGTCTACCAAGGGCAGGATGTCGAGGCCATCGCCTCGCGCATCGCCGCAACACATCTCTTCCTCCAACCCTGCTCGGGCGAGAACATCCCCGAGACGGTAGACTACATCCTCGCCCACCCCTGGTGGCGCCTCTCGCTGCAAACCCACAAACTCATCAACATCCCGTGAGACACTTCAACCTGCTCCTATCGCTCGTCGCGGCTTTCGCGGCAGCCATGGTGTCGTGCCGCCCCTCGGCCTCCGCGCCCGCCGACACCGACACTCTCGTCATAATCCACACCAACGACACCCACTCGGCCATCGACCCCGACCGCGACGACCGCGGAGGCATCGCCCGCCGCAAGGTGCTCATCGACAGCATCCGCGGCGCCCATGCCAACACGCTCCTCATCGATGCCGGCGACGCCGTGCAGGGTTCGCTCTACTTCACCATCTTCGGGGGCGAGGTGGAACGCCGCCTCATGAACGCCATGGGCTATGAAATCCGCATCCTCGGCAACCATGAGTTTGACAACGGCATGGAGCCGCTGGCGCGCGAATGGCGACTGGTCGAGGGCGACCGCCTCTCGGCCAACTACGGCCTGGCCGGCACGCCCCTCGACAGCATCTTCGTGCCCTCGGTCATCAAGGAATACAACGGCCACAAAATCGGATTCATCGGCATCAACCTCGACCCCGCGGGGATGGTGATGGCGGCCAATCATCAGGGTGTGGTCTACTCCGACGCAGTGGCCACGGCCAACGCCGAGGCGGCCCGACTCAAGGAGCAGGGTGCCGAGATGGTCATCGTGGTGTCGCACATCGGTTATGACGAAAACGGAGAGCGCCCCGACGACCGCGCCATTGCAGCTCAGTCGCGCGACATCGACCTCATCATCGGAGGCCACTCCCACACCACCATCGACCCCCTCACGCCCGAGGGCGAGGCCATGAGCACCGTCAACAACCTCGACGGTCGCCCCGTGCGCGTACTTCAGACCGGTAGCCGCGGTGTCAACCTGGGCGAAATCACCATCTCGCTCACCGACGGCACCATCAACGCCCGCCTCATCCCCGTCGACGCCCGTCTCGACTCGCGCGTCGACCCTGAGTTTGCAGCCCTCATCGCCCCCTACCGCCACGGCGTCGACTCGCTGCGCGGCATCCAACTCGGAACAGCCCCCACGGCGTTCGAAAAAAATACGCCCGAAATCCTCAACCTCCTGAGCGACTTCGTGCTCGCCCGCGGTTCGCAGATTGCCGGCAAACCGGCCGACCTGGCCATCATGAACAAGGGGGGCATACGCAATTCGCTCGACAAGGGCACCATCACCAAGGGCGAAATCATCGACATCCTCCCCTTCGACAACAAAATCGTGGTGGTCGACATCAAGGGCTCTGACCTGCTCGAAAACCTCGCCATCATGGCCGCCCGCGACGGCAACGGCGTGAGCCGCGGCGTGGCCGTCACCTACGACCCCAACGACCGCCGCATCAACACGGCCACCATCGACGGCAAACCCATCGACCCCGCCCGCACCTACCGCTTGGCCACAATCAACTATCTGGCCGACGGCGGCGACTACATGACCCCTCTCACCCGCGCCACGCGCATTGCCGAAAGCCGCGGCGTGCTCTACGACGAACTGAGCGACTTCATAGCCTCCGGACAGCTCTCAGCCCTCCTCGCCTCCCCCGACACCTCCAACCGCATGACCGCCTACTAACCCCCGGCAACCCTTCCCTAACCAGATAGGGCCGCGCCATGGCGCAATGCGGTTCAAATAAAGAATTGAGGAAGACATCTGAAATCCCTACCGGCACTTCCCCAAAAGATAGCAGCGTCTCCGAATCAGGATAACCGATTGATTTGCAGGTAGGGACGCGCCATGGCGCGTCCGCAGAGACGTTGGCGCGGCGAGAGGGGGTAATT
>JAIDCC010000081.1 GCA_029056055.1 Duncaniella sp. | reverse complement strand
TCTTCGCCGCGGTCATGCTCGGCGCGTCTTACGGCGTAGATGCGTATCTTCTGTTTGTTGTTTAACAGATAGGAGTGGTTGAGCACTACGGATTGTCCCGCGGCGAGCGAATGCAACAGGTTCTTGACCTTGCAACTCCTGTTGGTCGACGTGTCTGTCACATAGCTGTTTTCTCTGATTCTCAAACAATAAGGAACTTTTTGAGAGGTGAGCCAACTGACGAATTTGACATAACCGAATTCCCTGTCGGCCACTAGGCACGCTATCTTGTCGGCGGGGATGATTGTGAATACATCTTCCATGAATTTCTTCTGCTCGGCAAAATTTGTGGCGCCGCGTTTCTCCAGCATAGTGAAGTGGATAGGAATTGAAATCCCGTTGTAACAGATTCCGATGGCAAGGATGTTGTAGACTCGTTTACCGAGTTCCCATACAGTGCGGTCCATTGTCAGAATGTATTTCTTTTGAGGAGGGAGTGCCTTCACGATAGCTTTTCCGATAGCTTTCTCTTTAAATATCGATATGGCGAGAAGTCGTTCGATTCTCCTCACCGTGGATAAGGTCTTGGCCTTGAAAAATGCCATGTGGGCGAGTTTGATAAGGTTGACCGAGAGCGTCAGGATAAGAGCCTTAATAAGTGAGCGCGTAAATTTTTTGTGCGAAAGATTTAGATCGTCTTTAATCCAAACCGAGTCGAGAATTGTTGTTAAAGTATCCATGTGGCATTCGTTTTGTTTAGCTAATGAATAATATACTTATACAACAAAGCGAATAGCCACTTTTCTTATGTCCCTGTGTTTCAATAGCCAATTCTTAGCTAACTTTAACGCACGCCAGACCTTCCCCACCCTCAAAAAAATTGTCATGTACTATAGCCGAAGGCACGTCGGTACATGGTTGCGTATTTTTTCGCCCTTTTTCATCTTCCGTCGCATTAAATGGCGCGTCCGCGTAGGCCCACGATGTCGAAATTCACCCAATCGTCTGCACATACCCAAGATGTCGGTCAAAGTCTATCTGTGTATCAATTGTTTACGACTCTATGTGCGGACGTGCCTTCGACACGTAGGATAGGCCGGGCGACAACAAATCGCAACGTGGAAATATCACCTAAAGTGCTGTGCATGAGAAACGTGCCGAAGGCACGTCCGTACATGGTGGCGGATTTTTACGCCCGTTTTCATCTTTCGACGTATTGAATGGCGCTGGCGCGCTTGGCTCACGACGTCGAATTTCCCCGTACCAATTCGCCATGGCGCGTTCGCTCAGGCTCACGATGTCGAAATTGCCCCGGTCGCTGTGCCTCCGTCGCTGCGGACGCGCCATGGCGCGTCCCTACCTTTAAATCAGACTATTACATCGCTTTGCGGGTGCATCATGATTGATTGTTAACGATTTTACCCCCACTACAGCTATCTGTAGTGGGGGTAATACTGTCGAATGGTGAATTATGATACACCATTACGTGCCACCTGCCGAGGGGTTATTTCAGCGTGATTGTGGTCGAGACGGGGGTGGAGGCTGATGAGGGGCCGGCGGAGAGGGTGTAGGAGCCGGGGCGGGTGGTCATGCGGCCTGTCGCGGGGTCGTAGATGGCGAATGTCGCGGGGTCGAGCGTGAAGCTGACCGTCTCGGTGGTGCCGGCGGGGATGGCCACGCGCTTGAAGGCGCGGAGGGTCTTGACGGGACCGGCCGGGTCGAGGGGTGTAGTCATGTAGACCTGAACCACTTCCTCGCCGTCGCGTGCGCCGGTGTTGCTGACGGGCACGGAGAGGGTGACGGTGCCGTCGGCGGCAGCCATTTCGCCGGATGAGAGGGTGGGCTCACCATAGGCGAAAGTGGTGTAGCTCAGACCGTGGCCGAAGGGGTAGAGGGGCTCGCCGCGGAAGTAGCGGTAGGTGCGACCGGCCATCGAATAGTCTTCGAAGTCGGGCAGCTGCGAGTCGTCGCGGTAGAAAGTGACGGGAAGACGTCCGGCGGGGTTGTAGGCGCCGAAGATTACGTCGGCCACAGCGAGGCCGCCGTCCTGACCGGGATACCATGCCTGAAGAATGGCCGAGCAAACGGAGTCTTCGGGGGCGAGGGCCACGGCGGAGCCGGAGCAGTTGACCATAATCACCTTCTTGCCCTCGGCGGCGAGGCGTGCCATGAGGTCGCGCTGTACCTTGGGCAGTTCGATGCTCTCGCGGTCGCCGCCACGGAAACCGGGCACGGAGACTTTCATCTCCTCGCCTTCGAGTTTGGGCGAGATGCCGCCTACGAAGATTACCACGTCGGCATCGCCGGCGTCGACACTCTCGCGCAGCGGGGTGAGGATGTCGAAATTGAGGGTGGCGATGTCGGCGCCATGGCCGTAGCGCAGTTCGATGTCGTGACGCTCACCGGCGCGTGCGGAGAGCATGTAGGAGGCCTTGTTGTCGGAGCGACCGCCGCGCTGACGTGCTGCCACTTCGCGGCCGTCGACGAGGAGAGTCAGGTCGTCCTTGCCAGCTTCAACCTTGAGCAGGTAGTCGCCGTCGGTGTCGGGTGTGAACGTGCCGCGGTAGATGGCCGAGAAGTCGGTGAGGTCAACGCCGGGGGCAAACACCGTGGCACCGCCCGTGGTGAGCGTGAGGGGAGTGGTGTAGACAGCCTCGGCGGCGGGAGTGCCGGGAGTGGCGTCATTGTAATAGGTGGCTTTCAGACCCCCGTCGAGCAGGTCGAAGCGCGAGGTCATGTCGGAGCTTACCACATGGTCGCAGCCGCGGAGGTAGGAGGCCTGCGGGGCGTAGGTGCGTATGCCGTCGAGGATGGTGGTGGTGTGGGCGGGAGTGCCCGAATAGTTGCCCCACTGCATCACCGAGTCGGTGGCGTTGGGTCCCATCACCATGATGCGCAGCCCGGCGTTGGGGTCGAGGGGCAGGATGCCGTCGTTCTTGAGGAGCGTCATCGATTTGCGGGCCATGTCGAGCGCGAGGGCGCGGTTGGCGGGAGTGTTGACGTCGGCCTCGGTGAGCGAGTTCCAGGGCACGTCGGGAGCGGCGTTGATTTCGCCCAGGCGGAAGCGGGCTTCGAGCAGTCGCATCACGGCCGAGTCGATAGCGGCTTCGGTGATGAGGCCGTCGTCATAGGCGGCGCGGAGGTTTTTGAGAAGGGGGCCGCACTCGAGGTCGGTGCCCGACGAGACGGCGTCGGCAGCGGCCAGCGGCTCGGATGAATGTGTGTTGTGGCCCCAGTCCATCACGAAATCGCGCAGCGCCCAGCAGTCGGTGACGATGATTTTGTCATAGCCCCACTCGCCGCGGAGTATCTGTGTGAGCAGACGCTTGTTTGAGCAGCAAGGCTCACCCTCGAAACGGTTGTAGGCACACATCACCTGCCAAACGTCGGCATCGACGAGCGTCTTGAACGAGGGCAGGTAGGTTTCCCACAGGTCGCGCTGGTCGATGTCTTTGGCGTCGAACGAGTGGCGGTTCCATTCGGGTCCGCTGTGCACGGCGTAGTGCTTGGCGCCGGCAAGGGTCTTGAGATACTTGGCCGACGGGTCGCCCTGAAGGCCGGCCACCACCTTGCGCCCGATTTCGCTTGTCAGGTAGGGGTCTTCGCCATAGGTCTCCTGACCGCGTCCCCATCGCGGGTCGCGGAAGATGTTGACGTTGGGGGTCCAGAACGACAGACCCTCGTAGCGTTTGATGTCGCCTTCGCGGCGGAAGCCGTTAAACTTGGCGCGAGCCTCGGTCGACACCATGTCGAATGCCTCGCCTATGGCCTCGGGGTCGAAAGTCGCGGCCATGCCGATTGACTGCGGAAGCACCGTGGCCACCCCGGCGCGCCCCACACCGTGCAGAGCTTCGTTCCACCAGTTGTAGGCGGGGATGTTGAGGCGCTCGATGGCGGGCGAATTGTCCATCATGAGCGAGATTTTCTCGTCGATAGTGAGTTTGGGGAGCAGCTCGGCAGCCAGCTCGCGGGCGGTGGGCTCAGCGGCTGCGGCAGAGAGTGTCAGCAGCGCGGCTGCAGCGGGCAGTAGTAGGAGTCGGGAGATTTTCATGGATGAATGAGATTGCTGTCAGGAGGGCTGTCGGGAGGTGACGCCCTGATTTCACCGCAAAGATAGCAAATTTTTTCATCACAGTCAAATTTCGTCGTGACCGGTTTTTCGGTAATGCTTTAGCAAAGCTATTGAAATATAGGGTGTTATGTTATTGTTAACGATACATCAATATTTTTTTATGTTAATAATTTGCGAGGTTGGAAAATTTGTACTAATTTTGTATTCGGAAAGAAAACACACCATCAGTTGCAAATATTCCTTTCGCTGAATTAATTTTACACAACTCAACAAAAATTTCAGGCTCCGCTTTCGCAAGAATGCAGACTAAGGACTGAAAGGCAACCTCCGGTGAAATGCTCGTGACGAGTATGTAGCCCGGCCGAACAATGGTGTAGTGTAAGTATGATATAATCTCTACATTGACAAAATGTAATGCCTTTTGGCTTTAGTCCGCGATTACCCCTTGTTTGAAAGGCGTAGCGGGCTTTTTTTATTGCCCGGAGGTGAGATAAATGGTTGATACGAGGGTGATTATATGCATTGGCGGCGGGGTTGGTACGCGCGGGGGGAAATTCATCCCCTTCAGGGATGTCTTTGAGAATGAGGACGTTATCCCCACGAATGAATTCGTGGGGCTTTGGAGGTTCATCCCCTCCGGGGATGCGCTGCGATGTAACGTTCTGATTTGCAGGTAGGGACGCGCCATGGCGCGTCCGCGGCGACGTTGGCACGGCGACAATGGGGAATTCGTCATCAAGAGCCTGCGCCATTCAATGTGTATGAAAATGGCAAAAATTTACGCCGCCATGTACGGACGTGCCTTCGGCACGTTTCTCATGCACAGCACGTTGGGTAATTTCCCCACGTTGCGGATTGTCGTCGCCCGGCCCGTGCTACGTGCCGAAGGCACGTCCGTACATATTCACGTATGGGACAGCACTTTATACATTGCTCCGAGACAAATGTTTGTGCTACTCGCCACGTCGCTGCGGGCGCAATGTATTGCGCCCCTACCGGGGGGCATGGTGGGGTCGGTGGGGGACACGTGATGTCATAACGAACCAAGCGGCCCGTCGTCTCGACGCGCCGCTTGGTTCTTTTAACCTTAAATCTAATACCATGAAAACACAGTGCAAAAATATTCACTTTCATCTATACAACGCGCAGGGTTGAGAAAAGGTTCACGGGTGGGTGAAAATTTTTTTATCGAGGCGCGCCGGGGAGGGGGTCGGATGTCGAATTCCCCCGCTGCCGTACCAACGTCGCCGCGGGCGCAATGTATTGCGCCCCTACCGGGCGTCGGGGGTGAGAATTTGGGGCGGGGCATTTGCAGAAGTCGGGCGGATGTAGTAAATTTGCATTACTTACTCACACCATATGGAACACATCGAAAACTCAACTGAATATAACGGCCTCACTGTCAACAGCGGTGTGGCACAGCCCCCGACCGTCAACCCCTACCTGACACGACGCCGCAAGCGTGTGCTTCCCTCGGCCGGCGAACTCGTGGAGGGCATTCTCAAGGGCGACGTGACCACTCTGGCGCGCGCCGTGACTCTCGTAGAAAGCCTCTCGGCCGACCATCAGGCCATAGCGCAGGAGGTGATAGAAAAATGTCTGCCCCATTCGGGTAATTCGCGCCGCATAGGCATCACCGGTGTGCCCGGCGCAGGCAAGAGTACGTCAATCGACGTGTTCGGTCTGCACGTGCTGCGTCAGGGGGGCAAACTCGCGGTGCTCGCCATCGACCCTTCGAGCGAACGCACCAAGGGCAGTATCCTCGGCGACAAGACGCGCATGGAAAAACTCTCGCTCGAGGCCGACGCCTTCATCCGCCCCAGCCCCTCGGCGGGGTCGCTCGGCGGTGTGGCGCGCAAGACGCGCGAGACAATCGTGCTCTGCGAGGCTGCTGGCTACAATAACATCTTCGTAGAGACCGTGGGCGTCGGGCAGAGCGAAACCGCCGTGCATTCGATGGTAGACTTCTTCCTGCTAATCCAACTCGCGGGCACGGGCGACGAACTCCAGGGCATAAAGCGCGGCATCATGGAAATGGCCGACGGCATCGTAATCAACAAGGCCGACGGCGACAACGTGGCGCGCGCGCAGCTGGCAAAGGCGCAATTCACGAGCGCGCTCCATCTCTTCCCCCCGACCACTTCGGGCTGGATGCCTGAGGTGCTCACCTATTCCGGTTACTATGAGCTTGGCATAGAGGAGGTGTGGGCGATGATTGACCGCTATTTCGCGTTTGTCAAGCGCACGGGCTATTTCGAGCAGAAGCGTGCCGAGCAGTCGCGCTACTGGATGCGCGAGACCATCGACGAGCAGCTGCGCCGCCATTTCTACGACAATCCCGAGATAGCGCAGTTGCTCCGCGTCAAGGAGGCGCGCGTGCTTGCCAACGAGCAGTCGTCGTTTACGGCAGCCAAGGATGTGCTCGACACCTATTTCGGCAATTTCGAAGGGTGATTTCCCCCGCGCGCCCTTCCCGTCGGTGTGGACGCGCGAAAGCAGGTAGGGACGCGCCATGGCGCGTCCGCGGCGAATTGGCACCGCGGCACACAAAAACGCAAAAATCGGAGGAAATTTTTATTCGAAAATGTTAAATGGGGAATTGGCATCGCATCATGGAGTTAATTCGACGTCGTGGGCCTGCGTGGACGCGCCATGGCGCGTCCCAATGCTGTTTACTTAAGAGCCGTTATATAGCCTCCCTATAGTTATGCAGGGTGA
>JAIDCC010000080.1 GCA_029056055.1 Duncaniella sp. | reverse complement strand
CCCAAAGGTTCACTCCACCCCCCCGTAGTCTGCGCCCGAAAATTTGTTTTCCATGACATTGGCGCGGGCGCCTCGCTCACCGACGTTTTGTAATATGGAAAATTCTTATTAATTTTGCCTCGGAGTCGGCTGCCGTTCCCACTCATCCTGACCTCAGCCCGAATTTCACACCTTAGAGACATGGCAACTATACGCGTCAAATCAATCGGTCCGATTGTCGATACAGGAGTTATCGAGCTGAAGACCGTCAACCTCTTCATAGGAAAGCAGAGCACCGGAAAAAGCACTCTGCTCAAAATCTGTAGCCATTGCCGATGGGTTGAGAAACAACTTTCCATAGGCAAACGCAAGAACGGCCTCTATCTCTACACCCACTACTACCGTTTCATTCAGGAGCTGATAAAGTTTTATCGTTTCGATGCGAAGTTTTTTTCGGCGGGGAGCGAGATTTCCTACGTAGGCGACACCTATAGGATTGAGTTCAAGGGCAACGCAAAGTCGAATGCCCGAATCGAGCTCATCGAGGGCGCCGCGCCCTACAATGCCCGCCTCTGCTTCATCCCTTCCGAAAGAAACCTCATCTCAGCCATCAAGGACATCGAATCGTGGTATCGTCCGAAAGATTTCGACCAGCTCTTCAATTTCATCTTCGAGTGGGACGAAGTGCGCCAAGTCTATGGCCGCTCCAATCCGCTCCCTCTCGTCGTGACTCCCGAGATGGAGTTTTTCTACGACAAGGCCAAGGGCGAGCAAATCCGCCTCACCGACGGGCAGAAGGAATTTTCGCCTTTCTATGCTTCGAGCGGCGTGCAGTCGGCGTTGCCTCTGGAGGTAATGATTAACGCCCTGACAGGTGCGGTCGGCACTAAAGCCAACCTGAGCAAGAGCGATTTGATGGATATCGTCAACTCTCTGTTCGGCGATGCGCCCGACATCGGTAGTGTCGTGGCCGAAAGCCATGTGAGCAAAAACCTTCTCACCTACATGGGTGCCGTTTTCTTTATCGAGGAAATTGAGCAAAATCTTTTTCCCGAAGCCCAGGCCAACCTCCTGCGCTACGTCGTCAGTGCGATAAAGACAGCCAACGGTAAGTATGACGGCCGACATTCGATGGTGTCGATTACCACCCATAGCCCCTACATCCTCACGGCGCTCAACGTGCTCATGGCTGCGGCCGAAGCCTATGAAATCGACCCCGTGGCGACGGCTGAGATTGTACCCGAAAAATACATTCTCCCCAAAGGCAGCATCGCGGCCTACTACCTCACCCCAGAGGGTACGGCCATAGATATCATCGATTCGGAGCTCTACATGGTCAGCGGCACAAATCTCGACACCGTGTCATACGCGGTCGAGACCGATTTAGACCGCCTCAACGATATCATCTGTAAGTAAAATCGTAAATCTTTATGGCTGAGTCGTTACACACGGTCTTATCAAAATCGTTCGTTCCGAAGCTTGACCTGAGAGATAGAGAAAATCTGTCAATCAAGGAGAAGCAGACCACCTACAAATTATCATTCGGCAAACGCAGGGCTTCCGTAGCCTACCAGGTAGACGGGAACATCATTAGCGACGGCAACAAGTGTGATTACCTCATCCTCGCCCGGCAGGATGCCGCCACAGCCAACGACGAGAAGTGGAAATCTGTATTTGTGGAATTGAAAGCCACCGATGTCGAACACGCCGTCAAGCAACTCGACGCGACGCTCAATCATGCTCTCTTCAAGCATCCTTCGGTCAACGAAGTCCACGCGCGTCTCGTGGCAAAATCATTTCCTGCCAACAACGCCAATCCGGCCTATGAGAAGGCGAAACGTCAGTTCAAGAAAAATCATCCCGGATGCACTTTCAAGCAAGTGACCTCGGGCCATCCCGACCGAATTGATTAGCTCACTCTCCGCAACGCATTACGTTCCGTTCTAACCGCTATAACGAACCAAGCGGCCCGTCGTCTCGACGCGCCGCTTGGTTCTTTTTAACCTTAATCTAATACCATGAAAACACAGTGCAAAAATATTCACTTTCATCACTATAACATGCGGTCGGAGCGAAATGTTCGCCGCGGGTTGAAAAATTGCGCAAAATAAGTGATTTAGGATAATTTCTCGGGCTTTTCGACCAAATTTCTTCAGAAATGCCGCCGTTTGTTTGGCGGTCTTGGGGATTAGCCTTACCTTTGCAGCTCGAAAATCCCAATCGGGCTACGGCACAACGCGCCGCCGGCCCGTCATCAATTCACTTCTCACCGCCCCGGGGGCCGACGGTTTCCCACCGACGCATTCTCGCCCCGGCGGCATAAGACAATCTCTATGAACAAATTTCTCATCGCCCTGCTCGGCATGGCCGCAGGCACCCTCCCCGCACTCGCCGAAGGATATCAAATCAACACTCTCTCGGCCAAACAGCTGGGTATGGGCCACACAGGCGTTGCCATGAAGCTCGGCGCCGAAAGCATGTATTTCAACCCCGCCGGTCTCGGCTTCATGAGTTCCACCTTCGATGCGTCGGCCTCGGCCGCGTTCATCATGCCCGACGCCACGGCCACCATGCCCGACGGCTCGAAGTATTCCACTGACTGCGGGGTGTCGACGCCCATGAATTTCAGCGCTGCCTTCAGCATCTACGACAATCTCAAGGCCGGTGTGGCCTTCTACACGCCCTATGGTTCGGCCATCGACTGGGGCTATGACTGGCCCGGCGCCGTCCTCTCGCAAAACGTCAGCCTCAAGGTGTTTACCGTGCAGCCCTCGCTGGCTTGGAAAATCACCGACCGCCTCTCGGTGGGCGCGGGTGCCATGATTTCATGGGGCTCGGTCGACCTCAACAAAGGTCTAATCACTCCCGGCTCGATGGACATGATGATAGGTGTGCTCAAAGCCACCGGTCAGCTCCCCGCGGCAACCCCCGGCTTCGGCAACATCACCCCCGCCTCGGTCAACCTCACGGGCGATGCCGGCGTGGTGTGCGGCCTCAACATCGGCGCGATGTTTGACATCCTCCCCAACTGGACCGTCGGCGCCTCGTGGCGCTCGCAGATGAACATGAAGGTCAAGAAGGGCGACGCGCACCTCAGCTATGCCAACGAGCTCGCCGCGTCCCTCCTCCAGAATCAAATCGGCCTCATCAACGAAGCCAACTTCAAGGCCGAGATGCCCTGCCCCTGGGTGCTCTCGCTCGGCACGTCGTGGAAGCCCGTCAAAGCCCTCACCCTGGCCTTCGACGCTCGCCTGACAGGCTGGCACGCCTACCGCAGCCTCGACATCGAGTTTGCCTCGCTGCCCGAGCAGTTCAACCAGCACATCGACAAGAAGTATTCAAACGCATGGTGCTTCTCGCTGGGCGCGCAGTATGCCGTCACCCGCCGTTTCGACGCCCGCCTCGGTCTGATGGTCGACACCACCCCCGTCAATTCCGACTACTACAATCCCGAGACCCCCGGCATGACCAAGGTTGAGCCCACCATCGGCCTCTCGTTCCGCCCCGTCAAGGGTCTGAGCATCGACGCGTCGTTCATGTATATCTTCGGCATGGGGGCCGACAACACCAAGTGTGACTACTCCGACCTGATTGGCGCCTCGCTCGCCGGCATGGGCATCCCCGGAGCCTCGCCCGTGGGCACTTTCCAGGCCGACTACAAGCTCCACGCCATCACCCCCTCGATTGGCATCAGCTACACTTTCTAAAACCCTCACACACATAGTTTTCTATACTCTACCACCCCTGCGCGGCCCACGCAGCCGCGCAGGGGTGGAATGTTTCTGAGATTGCGTTCTTGCAGTGAAATTTTCCTAAGCATACGTTTTGCAATTCAAAATTTTATTCGTAATTTTACAACGTCATTAAATCACACCCTATGAATATCGTTGCAAAGAAGGCACTGGTTGATTACTACACCAACCATCCACAGTCGAAAGATGCACTCGAAGAGTGGTATACGAAAACTCGAAAAAGTCATTGGACGAACTTCGCTGACATCCGGGCAACTTTCAACTCGGTGGATAGTGTCGGAAATCAGCACTACGTTTTTAATATCAAGGGGAATGATTTTCGACTGATTGTCGTAATCCAATTTAAACACGAATATGTTTACATTAGATTCATCGGCACTCACGCTGAATACGATAAAATAAAAGATGCCTCACTGGTTTAATAAGAACTGATATGGAGAATGTCAAGACCACCATTGAAAATGAAGCTCAGTATGACTGGGCGATGAAGCGTATCGACGAGTTGCTTCCTTGCGTCAACGACGAAACACCGGATGATGACCCGAACAGCATTGAACTGTATCTCCTGTCAAGACTTGTTCAGGAATACGAGGATGTGCATTATCCTATCGGGACGCCAACTCTGGTTGGCGTGCTGAAATTGAGGATGTATGAGATGGGACTGTCGCAAGCTGCTCTTGCCAAAAAAATTGGTGTCAGCCCGTCTCGAATATGCGATTTCCTTTCAGGAAAAGCTGAACCGACTTTACAAGTCGGCCGCAGGATTTCAACAGAGTTGAAAATCGACCCGGCCATTGTTCTTGGTGTCTGAGCCAAATGAAAAAGTTCCCGACTGAACGATGGATAATCGCGCCACCCCCCTGCCGGCTCACGCAGCCGCGTAGGGGGGGAATGTTTTTGGTGTCGTGGGGCGGCGTAATAGTTTGATTTATTGGTAGGGACGCGCCATGGCCCAATGCGGTTCAAATAAAGGGTTGAGGAAGACCTTCGGACACTTCTACCGGCGCCCAAACTTCACAATAGCCGTATGACAGCGAGCTTATTTGAACCGCATTGCGCCATGGCCATTCAACACGTGTGAATATGAAAATGGCATAAAATTTACGCGAAAATGTACGGACGTTCCTTTGGCACGTTGCTCATGCACAGCGTGTTGGGTGATATTTTCAAAGCGCGAATCGGTGGCGCGGGGCACCGCCTACATGCCGAAGGCATGTCCGTACATTTTCGCGTATGACACACCCCCACTACAGCTATCTGTAATGGGGGTGAAATCGAAAAAATCAATTGTGATATACCATCGCCGTGAGGATGGCACTACCTTTCGGCAGAGACTTCAAACCGTGCCTATTTCAGCGTGATGTAGACGCCTCCGTCGGGGTTTGTGTCAGAGGGTTTGACCACGGTGATATCCTTCACCGCTTCGGGCTTGATGGCATTGGGGTTGCCCGAGAAGAGTTTGCCGTTGACGTAGACCGGGAGGTCGTTTTTGACACCATTCACGTAGATGCCCTCCTGCGCTTGCCCCACTACGGTCAGCTTCGCATCGTCTTCCCCGGCTGCACGCACGTCACACTTGGCGGCCTGAAGCTTGAAGTTGACGGGCAGCACGTAAGAGAGCGCCACGGGCTGGCCGTCCTCGCCGATTCCCGGTTCCCAGACGGGCATCTCGCCCACCACTCTCAAGGCCTCGGCATCGAGCGAAGGTGACACGCCCTTCACAATCTCGGGCGACGAAATCTTGCCGTCGGTGCCGACCATGAATCTCACCACGACATACCCCTGCTCGTTTTTCTGCATGGCTTCCTGAGGGTAGCGCACATGCGTCACGAGGAATTGAAGCATCTGGTCTTCTCCGCCGGGGAATTGAGGCAATTTCGCACCCTTCACGGCTTGCACCTCTACGGGAGATTTCGTAACTTTGTCGGCCGAAGCCACGGCCGAAAGCGTCGTGGCCACTTCGGGACGGCTCAACGCTAAGGCCGTCAGCCCGAACACGGGCAGAAGCAGGGCGGCCGCCATGCGGCGCACGCTGCGCGATGGTTTTTGATTCATCATAGTGATACGTTTTAAAATATTACTGTGGTTAAGGCTGTTGGCAACCGACTCCAATCTGACGCCGACAGCCTTTTCTATTAGCAAATTCTGGTAGGCCCGACGGTCGGCTCCTGCGGCGAGCACGTCGGCATCGGCCTCGTATTCGTGCACGCGATAGAGCTCGCGACGCAGAAGCCATGCGGCGGGGTTATACCACATCAGCGCACACACTCCCTGCATCACCACGAGGTCTATCCAGTGGCGCCGGCGCAGGTGCGCCAGCTCGTGGGCCACAATCAGTCCGTCATCCCGCCGGGCGTCGCTCTCGCTCATCCACATGCGCCCCATGAAGCTGCACGGCGCCACCTCGCGTCCGGTCAGCACAAGGCGAAATCCTTCGGCCATGCGGCTGCCGCGCCCCATACGCACCAACCTCACAACCTCGCCGCACACCGCCGCAACCACCACGGCCACACCCGCGGCGTAGAGCCAAATCGCCGCCTTCAACCACGGCGACGGTTCTCCCGCGGCCACTGCGTCTATCACGGGCAGCAACATTCCTTCGAGGGCGCCCGGAGCGGGCACGTGAGCGTGCCACTTCCCTACCATCTCTCCCACTGCCGGGACCGCAAGGGGCAACAGCAGCGACAGGATGCACACCGTCATTATCACACCGCGCGCAAACCCCGGGCGCACATGGCGCGAGAAGGCTATGCGGCACACCGCCCAACCGCCCGCTGCATAGAGGCTCGCCGCGAGGCTGTAGCTCAATAGCTCACCCATGGTTCACTCCTCCTTCCCCTCCTCTATGGCCCGCAGGATTTCGCGCAGCTCGTCGACCGAGACTTTCTCCTGCCTGACGAGCGACGAGACCACCGACGCATAATTGTTGCTGAAAAAGTTTCTCACCACCTGCGCCAGCGACCGCTCGCCGAAATGCTCTGCCCCGACGGCGGCAAAATAGCGGTAGGTGTTTCCCTCGGCAGTGTGGCCGGCGAAACCTTTCTCTTCGAGGATGCGCACCGTGGTGCTCACCGTGTTGAAGTGGGGCGCCGGCGCCGGGTAATAGCCGAGCATCGTGCGCACGGTCATCGGCCCGTGTTCCCACAGCAGCCGCATTATCTGTGCCTCCTTCTCGGTGAGGCGCGGTGTCGTTTCTTTCATAAGTAAGTTCTGAAATTACTTAATTTTATGTAGGGGAAAAAGTATTGAACTTTATGTAGGGGAAAATTCATGAACAGTAAAACTCGTTTTACTTGTTCCTGTAGTTTCCCAATTCGCTCCAACTAAGGTTTTAGTTACGCCGCAAAGTTATAACTAATTTTTTAGTTACGCAATACCTCCCCGCAAATTTTTTCAAAAAAATCATCGCTCGTCATTTTCCCACCTCGCGCCCGACGAATACAATGATGTATGCGCGGACGTTTAAGAGCGCCTACGTTATCTCCGGAGATTTTTGGTTGGCAACACATAGTTACAGACAGAGATATCCATGTAATCGGGACGAATATATTAATAATAGTTAATTTTATGGATTAGGTATTGTTTTTTTTACTTTTTATGCTTACATTTGCGAATATTCAAAGTCAGTCGATATTTCCTTGAAAAGATTAATCTTCTGATGAAACCGGAAAATATAACTTAATCATAACCAAACTAAAATAGGGAGTGACATGAAAGCAACTGTTCAGAAATTGGTCGTGGCTTTGGTCATGCTTTGCGTGGCGGGGATGGCGAAGGCTGCCGCGCCCGTGGCCGACGGCGACACTTTGGTCTATGCCAACGTAGTCTACGAAACCGGCTCACGTTATTGGAAAGTCCTCGGGCATACTCTACAGCCCGGTTGCAGCGAGGCCGACCGTCGCCTCGACATCGTGTTGTTTCAGCTGCCCGGTTGGATGGGCGACGACGGGTATCCCGACCATACATATAAGGCCAAGATTTTTCAACGTGAGGCGTTTGCCAACGATACGCTGGTCAAAGAGGTCAGCGGAGCCGATGGTTGGTGTGAGTCGAAGGCGTTCTACAATACGCCCAATCTTGAAATCTACGACATCAGTTTTGACGGCGTGGCGTTTACCATGCCAGATAGCGTCTTTATGAACAGTGGCTTGAAGCAATTCTTAGATTTCAATCAGAGATATTTCGGCAACAGTTATTTCGAAGGAACGTCGCGACTTGACAGCATCCGGATAGAGGAAATTGTGGCTGCCGGGAAGAACATGTTTAAAGATTCCGGTGTCAGGAAGGCGAAAATCGATCGTCTCTCGTTGTCGGCACTCCCTGAGGGGATGTTTGAGAATTCGCGCCTGGAAACTTGGGATTTATGGGCAAGCGAAGTTACCGAGATAGGACGACGTGCATTCAAAAATTGCCATCTCGCGATTGCCGATAACGTATTGATGGGAAAAGTCACTTCGGTGGCCGACGAAGCTTTTGCCGAGTCGCCGCTTGAGGTGGTAGCGTGGCCCGACGGACTCAAAAGCATCGGAGCGCGAGCGTTCAAATCGACCTCTCTAAAAGAGGTTCGCCTCTCGCCTGTCATCGAATCCATCGGCGAAGGAGCGTTTGCCGACTGTCAGCAGCTGACGGCTGTGTATGTGATGAACCCCGTTCCACCCGCCATCGTATGGGACGCTGCAGAGGCCTCCCGCCGCTCTCTGCCATTGCAGGCTAAGGTCTACGTGCCCGATGCAAATGTCAATGACTACCTCGCAGACCCGGCGTGGAAGAATTATGTTATCGTCGGGCAGAGCGAATCGACAGGGCTTGGGGCTGTGGTGAGCGATGGCGATGCAATCCGCGTAGAGGGTGGGCGCATCGTGGCCGATGGAAACATTGAGGTCTACACCCCCGACGGCCGTCTGGTCGCCACGGGTTATGCCGACGAACTCCCCGCACTCCCCTCCGGCCTCTACATCGTGCGCACCTCGGCAGCCACGGCCAAAATCGCCCTCCGCTGACGCGGGCAGGTGGCTGAATGTGTGAGCATTTGAAAATACGTTAATCCGCCTCGGACGTATCAGATTGCGTCCGAGGCGGATTATCTTAATGTGCGTCACGCCGAGACCTAACCGATTGATTTGTAGGGACGCGCCGTGGCGCAATGCGGTTCAAATAAAGAATTGAGGAAGACATCTGAAATTCCTACCGGCACTTCCCCAAAAGATAGCAGC
>JAIDCC010000008.1 GCA_029056055.1 Duncaniella sp. | reverse complement strand
TCTGAGGCGGGGGAGGGATTATCTAATTTTTATAATTCGGATAATTCTGCTAATTCTTATATGGGAGGCGGGCTTGATTATTCGCGGAAGTAGACTCGCTTGACGCGGGGGGATATGCCGGCGATGACTTCGTAGGAGATGGTAGAGAGGGTGTCGGAGAGGTTTTCGACGGGCATGGAGGGGCCGAAGACTTCGACACGGTCGCCCACGGAGACACCGGGAACGTCGGTGACATCAATCATGCAGGCGTCCATGCAGATGTTGCCGACGGTGGGGCAGGCGTGGCCGCGCACAATCATCGAGGCTGCTCCGCGACCGAGGCCGCGGCTGAGACCGTCGGCGTAGCCGATGGGGACGGTGGCAATGACCGACGGGCGCGTGAGGAGGCCGCGGCGGTTGTAGCCGATGGTGGTGCCGGCGGGCCATTCCTTGATGGAAATGATAGAAGCGTAGAGGGCCGAAACGGGGCGCAGGGCATCCATCGAACCATCGGAGAGGGTGGGGTGGCCGTAGAGACCGATGCCGAGACGCACCATGTCGAGCTGCTGTTCGGGGAAGCGCACTATGCCGGTGGAGTTGAGGATGTGGCGCAGAATCTTACGGTCGGGGAATGCTGAGAGGAGCATCTCGCAGCAGCGGGCGAAGTAGTCGAACTGGGCGCGCGTGTAATCGTCTTCGGCGGGGTCGTCGGCGCAGGCGAGGTGGGTGAAAATCGAGCGGGCGACGACGGCGTCGGTGGTCTTGAGGAGCGCGATGACTTCGGGGAGGGTTTCGAGCAGGAAACCGAGGCGGTGCATTCCGGAGTCGATTTTGATATGGACGGGAAACTCGCGGACACCGCAGCGTTCGGCCTCGTCGATGAGCTGGCGCAGGAAGTCGAGCGAATAGATTTCGGGCTCCAGACGATTGGCGAAAATGCTTTGCAGACTGTCGACCTGCGGATTGAGCACGATGACGGGCATGGTGATGCCCGCGTGGCGCAGCTCGGCGCCCTCGTCGTGAACGGCGACGGCCAGATAGGAAGCACCATGGCTCTGGAGAGTGCGCGCGAGTTCCACCGAACCGGCACCGTAGCCTGAGGCTTTAATCATGCAGCAGACGCGCGTTTCGGGGCGCACGAGAGAGCGGAAGAAATTAAGATTGTCGACCACGGCGTCGAGATTGACCTCGAGGACGGTCTCGTGGCGGCGCGCTTCGAGCAGTTCGGCAATGCGCAGGAGGTCGGGGGCGCCGGCTGCCATGATGACGGTCATGCACCGCGCGAGCTGTCGGGCCGGCATGGCGGCGAGGAAGGAATCGACATCGGGGAAAGCGAGCGCGGTGCAGTCGCCGTAGTCGCCCTCGGGAAGAGCGCCGATGCAGATGAGTGTGGAGACCGCGCGACCACGCACGATAGCGTCAAGCCCCGGGATGGGGGTGGTTACGAGAGTGAGACGCTCGTCGGCAGTAAGGCGGCGGGCAGCAAAATCGAGAGCCTGGTCGGCGGCCTGAATGGTAGAGTCGAAGCGGTCGATGAGCAGATGGCCTTCGCCGAGGGCGTCGACCACCTTGAGACGAGTGTCGGGTTTGCGGAGACGGGTCACGGCCTTGACCACCTCGCCGAGCTGAAGACCCTGCGAGAGCGCGAGGGTGAGGAGCGTGGCGATGTCGTCGGCCAGAGGGCGAGTCGTGACGCAGGCCTCTGCTTCGAAACGCTCGCCACGGCAGAGGGCGGTGAAGAGAGTGGCGTCGTCGGTGTGACGGATGCTTTCGATGCGCAGGAAAGCATCATCGCCGACAGCCGACCAATCGAAACGGCGGATGCCCGCAGGGAGAGGGTAGTCTACCCCGGGAATGTCGGCGGAAAAGACCGCCTCGGAAGCTCCGGAGGCAAGCAGCCACTTCTCGGCGATTTTGGCCGCGCGAGAGGTGAAGCCGTGGTCGTGTTCGGAGGTGATGGCGGTGAGGAGCGCCACGTCGGGGCGAATCATAGCCGCGAGGGGAGCCATTTCGCCCTCGCGGGAAATGCCGGCCTCGATGAAGACAAACTCGGCCTCGGGGTCGGCCTGCCAGAGAGAGAGGGGCACACCGATGCGCGAGTTGAAGCTGCGGGGCGAGCACCAGACACTGCGCCCGCAGGCGGCGAAGAGTTTGCCGGCCCACTCCTTGACAACGGTCTTGCCGCGCGAGCCGGTGATGCCCACGACGCGACCTTTTAGCGTGTCGCGACACGCATGGCCCAGAGCCTGAAGCGCTTCGAGGGGGTCGGCTACCACAAGGAAATCGGCCTCAGCCATCGCGGCGGCATCGTCGGGGAGGCGGCCGGTGACGAACGAGCGAACCCCGCGGTCGTAGAGGTGACGGATGTAATTGTGGCCGTCGCCCGAGGGAGTGGTGAGGGCAAAGAAGAGCGTATCGGCGGGGGAAAGAAGAGAGCGGGAGTCGACGAGCAGATGACGGATGACGCGGTCGGCGTGGAGAGGGCGTGCGGCCGGGGTTATGATTTCGGCTATTCTGCCGAGAGAGAGCGAGCGGGTAAACATTAGAGAGACTTGTAGTTTTTGAGGACGTTGGCGAGGGCGGGACAGCGAGCGACGAGCGGGGCGGCCACCGACTCGATGTCGGGTGCGGGGCCTGCGGAGCGGTGGGCGAGACGGCGGGTGACAGCCTCGGCAGCGCGGGCCACCTCCTCGGTGGCGGCATCGAAATAGCTGCGGGCGAAGAGGGAATAGATGTAGCTGACGGCGAGGTCGGAGGGATGTTTCATGTCGTCGGCATAGAAACGGTAGTCGCGAAGGTCGTCCATGAGGATTTCGTAGGCAGGGAAGTAGGAAGCCGTTTCGGGGAAACGGCGCACCACTTCGTCGACGGCGAGCAGGAGAGTGGATTTTGAAAGCTGGTTGGCGTGGGCGCCCTCGGCGGTGTAGCGCACGGGGCTGACCGTGAAGACCACTTGCAGCTTCTCTGGCGCCGCGGAAGTCTTGCGTAGAGCTTCGACGATGTCAGAGAGGGCGTCGACGGTCTCGGCGAGAGAGAGGCGTTGCTCGGCAAACATGGAGGCGGGCATTTTGTGGCAGTTTGCCACTACTTGCCCCGAAGCTTTGAGGCGAAAGAGGCGCGTTGTGCCGAGCGTGACGAACACCACCCGGGCATCTCGCATGGCGCGCTGCATTGTCGCGGCGGCGGCAGACACGGCGTCGAGCGTAGCGGCAAAGTCAGAGCCGGTGAGGCGCGAGTGGGCCATGAAGTGGAAGGCATGACCCTCGACGGATGAATCCTCGCCGTGAATCGCGGCCACGTCGGGGCGCAGGGCCGCGAGGATGGAGAGGGGATTGTAGAGCGGTCCGAAGGGGTTGACGGTTACGTCGAAGAGCGCGTCGGCGAGGCGTCGGCCGATGTTTTCGGCAAAGCAGGAGCCGATGAGGAGCAGCGGCGCGGAGTGGGAGACAAGCCCCTGCCGACCGGCGAGAGGGCTAACCGGAGTGCGAAATTCCATGACGCGGAGGGGATTAGGCCTTTTCGGAGAGTTCGAGCCAACGCATTTCCTTCTCGTCGAGGAGTGCTGAAAGCTCGTCGTAGCGGGCCGACTTTTCGGCAATGTCGGCGATGGTCTCGCCCGAGGCGAAAAGAGCATCGAGAGCCTTCTTCTCGGCAGTGAGAGAGTCGATTTCGGCAGTGAGAGCCTCAAACTCCTTGCGCTCCTTGAACGACATTTTCGCAGGACGCTGCGGAGCCGGGCGGCGCTGTTCGGCAGGAGTCGGAGCTGCGGCGGCTGTGGCGCGCTGTTCCTCGGCCTTGAGGGCGCGCTGCTCCTTGAGGTATTCGCGATAGTCGGAGTAGTTGCCGGGGAAGTCGCGGATTACCCCCTGCCCCTCCATGACGAAGAGGTGGTCGACAATCGAATCGAGGAAGAAACGGTCGTGAGAGATGACAATGACGCAGCCCTTGAAGTTGCGCAGGTATTCCTCAAGAATGCCGAGGGTGACGATGTCGAGGTCGTTGGTAGGCTCGTCGAGGATGAGGAAGTTTGGCTGGCGAATCAGTACGGCGGCCAGATGGAGACGCCGTTTCTCGCCGCCGGAGAGGGTGGAAATGTATTTCTGCTGGTCGGCGGGGGAGAAGAGAAACCGGCTGAGAAACTGCATTGGCGAAAGGCTGACGGTCTTTTCGGCCGTCGTGGCCGTGGCGGGAGTGGTGAGCACGATTTCCTCGGCCAGGTCGGTTATGGCGTCGATGACCTTCTTGCCCTCGGGGAGGTCGAGCCCCTCCTGCGAATAGTAGCCGAAGCGCACGGTCTCGCCGACATCCCACGTGCCGGCGTCCTGAGCCACGAGGCCGAGGAGCATTTTGATGAACGTAGATTTGCCTACGCCGTTGGCTCCCACGATGCCGAGCTTTTCGTAGCGCGCGAAAGTGTAGGTGAAATCGTCGAGGATGACACGCTTGCCGAACGCCTTCGAAATGCCCTTGGCCTCGAAGATTTTCGAGCCGATGCGACCCGACTGCACGGCCGAGGGGTCGACGGTGCGGTCGTCGTAGCGCACGGAGGCGCGCTCCTTGAGGTCGTAGAAGGCATTGATGCGGTAGCGGGCCTTGCCGGCGCGTGCCTGAGGCTGGCGGCGCATCCATTCCTGCTCCTTGCGCAGCGTGTTGCGGTCTTTGGCCAGCTGTGCGGCGAGGGCTTCGAGGCGTTCCTCGCGGCGGCGTAGGTAGAGGTCGAAATTTCCCTCGTAGGTGAAGATGCGGCGCATGTCAATCTCGATGATTTTGTTGCAGACGCGGTCGAGAAAGTAGCGGTCGTGGGTCACCATGAGGAGCGTGACGCGCTGGCGGGTGAGATAGTTCTCGAGCCACTCGATGGTGGCTATGTCGAGGTGGTTGGTTGGCTCGTCGAGTATGAGAAGGTCGGGCGCCGAGAGGAGCACGCGGGCAATGGCGGCGCGTTTGCGCTGGCCTCCCGAGAGGTGGGCGACGTCGATGGCGGGGTCGTCGATGCCCATCTGCGAGAGCATCTGCACGGCGCGGTCTTCGCGGCCCCATTCCTCGCCGGCGTGGGGAGGTATGGCGGCCACGAGGTTTTCGACGAGCGTCATCGAGGGGTCGAACTCCGGTTCCTGAGTCAGAAACCCCACCCGCAGGTCGGAGCGGAATGTCACCGAGCCGCTGTCGGGGCTTTCCTCGCCCGAAAGGAGCCGGAGCAGAGTGGTCTTGCCGGTGCCGTTCTTGGCGATAACGCCGATTTTGTCGCCTTCGTTGACACCGAAGGTGACATCTTCGAAGAGCATACGGTCGCCGTAGCTCTTGGTGAGGTTTTCAACTTGCAGGAAAGGACGCGCCATGAGGGAACACTATTTCGTGAAGGGGGAATGAGCGATTACTTTTCGAGGCAGTCGTCGAGGGCGCGGGTGATGGCGGTGCGGTCCATTCCGCGGCCGATGAACACGATTTTAATCATGCGGTCGCCGTAGCCCTCGGCCCAGTCGTTGAGGATAGTGGGGTCTTCGTCAATCATCTGCTGAAGCTCGTCTTCGGGGGCGGTGGCAAACCACATTCCGGCTTCCTTGAGCGACTTCTGACGACCGGCCGATTCGAAGAGATAGCTCATGTCGGGCATCGAAGCGAAGTAGCAAACGCCCTTGGCGCGGATGATTTCCTTGGGCCAGCGGCGAGCGCAGAAGTCGTCGAACTTGCCGAGGTCGAAGCCGGGGCGGCGATAGTAGACGAACGACGAAATGCCATACTCCTCGGCCTCACCTTCGCCGTCGTGGTGGTGGTGATGGTGGTGGTGGCCGCAGGTGCATTCGCCCCCTTCGTGAGAGTGGCAATGCTCGTCGTGATGGTGATGATGTTCGTGGTCATGTTCATGCTCATGTTCATGGTCGTGGTGGTCATGCTCATGGTCATGCTCGTGATGATGGTGGTGTTCGTGCTCGTGTTCGTGCTCATGCTCGAAGTGGGCGCGTTCGTCGGCTTCCACTTCTTCGAGCGAGCGGTCGATGCCCTGAATCCAAGCGGCCGAGGTGGCCACGGCGTTGAAGCGGAAACGGCCGGTGTGGAGCAGGCGGTCGAGGTCGACGTCGCAGAAATCGGTCTCGATGATTTCGGCCTTAGGCTGAATGGCGCGGATGATGGCGCGGATGTGGGCGAGGCGTTCGGGAGTGACGAGCGAGGCCTTGTTGAGAATGATGATGTTGCAGAACTCAATCTGCTGGATGATGAGGTTTTCGATGTCTTCCTCGTCGAGATTGTCGGCCTTGAGACGGTCGCCGCTTTCAAACTCGTCTTCGAGACGGGCAGCATCGACCACGGTGACGATGCAGTCGAGCACGGGGATGCCGTCCTTGACGAAGTTTTCGCCCATCTGAGGAATCGAGCAGATGGTCTGTGCGATGGGGGCGGGTTCGCACACGCCGCTCGCTTCGATGACGATGTAGTCGAACTCGTGCATCGCCAGGAGGTCTTCGATTTGCTTGACGAGGTCCATCTTGAGCGTGCAGCAGATGCAGCCGTTCTGGAGAGCCACGAGCGAATCGTCCTTGGTGTCGACCACGCCGCCCTTGCGGATGAGGTCGGCGTCGATGTTGACTTCGCCGATGTCGTTGACTATTACGGCAAATTTGATGCCGCGGCGGTTGTTGAGGATATGATTGACAAGTGTGGTTTTGCCGCTGCCCAGATAGCCTGTCAGCAGCAGCACGGGTGTGGTTTTACTTTCCATGTTTTACCATTCTATTTTGACAGCCACATCCCTGAGTTGTGCGGGGATGGGAGGAGTGAGTTTTCTGACGGTGATGCAGCCCCCTTCGATAGCGGGCCAGCGCGAGGTGAGAGCGTCGAGCAAACGGCCTGCCACGTGTTCGAGCAGCTGCGAGGGGACTGCCATGACCTCTTTAATAACGTCAACGGCCTCGGCATAGTTGAGAGTGGCCTCTACGCGGTCGGTGCGCATGGCCTCGTCGATGGGGTAGCGCAGGGCTACCGAGACCTCGAACGTATTGCCGACGACGCGCTCCTGCTCCATAACGCCATGGCGTGCGAAAAGGCGTAGGCCGTTGACTTCAATCACGGCCGCCCGGAGCCGGGGAGATGAGGCTACTGCCATGTGTAGTGGGTGTTGCGTTTGCGCCAGCCGCGCCATCTATACAACAAAGTATAGAAGGGGTGGACAGACATGAACCAGGGGAAGGTGAAAAACGCCTCGGGCATGTGGAGCGCGCGGGCGGCACGACGCCACGTCAGCATCATGACAATCCACGTGACGAGCAGAACGACCACGCCCGCGATGAGAGGCAGGAGCGAGGGGAGACCGAAGAGGCTGAGAGCCACCGTGGCTCCGAGGGCAATCCACCAGGCCCACGAGCAGACGGCGAAGAAGCGCGGGGCGCCGCGGCGTATCATTCGCCCGGTGAAGTCGTAGTTGATTTTGTCGTGGCGGTGCATCGCGGCGGGATTTTGCTGCACCACCTCGACCATTGACTCGGGCGAGAGTTCGACGGCGGTGTTTTCGCCGTCGGCCACTTCGTTGACAAACACATCGTCGTCGCCGTTTTTGAGGTTGAGTGTCTTCGAGAACCCGTTGTGGCGGAAGAAAACGCTGCGGCGGTAGGCGAGATTGCACGCCGTGCCGCGGTAGGGGCGTCCGGCGATGGCCCACGAAAGGTATTCCACCGCCGTGCGCAGGTAAGAGAAGCCGTGCAGGCGGCGGCTCGGGTCGGTGACCTCCTCGTCGGCAGCCACGGGGTAGGCGTAGCCGATGACCACCTCCTTGCCCTCGCCGAAGTGGCGGCACATGTGGCGCAGCCAGAGGGGCGACTCGATGCGGCAGTTGCCCGTGACGTGCATCACCACCTCGTAGCGCGCGGCCTTGATGCCGAGCGTGGCGGCAAGCTTCTTGCGCGACACCGAGCGCGAATACATCGGCGTGAAGGTCATGTAGAGATTTGAATAGGTCTGTTCGAGACGGGCTATCACATCTTTAATAGAAGCGAGACCACCGTCGTTGACCACGATGACGTCATACTGCTCGGGGTAGTCCTGACTCAGAAGTTGAGGGAGGAGAGTGCGGAGCTGCTCGGCATCGTCGTCGGAGTAGACCACAATCGACACCTGCGGATAGGCTCTGGGGCCTTCGGGAAGCTCCGCGTCGGCGTCGGCGGCCACGCGTCGGCTCACCGACGCAACATAGTGGCGCCAGAAAATCAGAAGCCATAGAACGGCTATCAGAAGCACCCCTGCCGAAACAATCACCGGCAGAGTCAGGGAGAGTTCAAACATCGTAGAATCGGATTTTGCAAATTTCGTGTGCAAAGGTAAGAAAAATTTCCGTATCGCCACCTCGCCCCGCGCATATTTTTGCAGACGTTTTTTTATGGGCGAGGATTTGGCGGATGGTGAAAATTGTAGTATATTTGCAGTCGAGAGCAAAACGGGGGTGCGATGCCGACCGTTTGAGAGGCTGAAAGTTAAACCTTTTGGCCGCTCGATTGTCTAATTAGTAAAGGTGTCGGAAACGAAAGCACTGTCGCCCATGGCGATGCCGACTCCCCCTGAAGTGCTCCGCGACACTCTCTCAAACACATATCCAACTCCTCAGAAACACATATATTTTACGCCTATGAAATCAAGACGTTTCTTTTTGCTGATGGCCGGAGTGGTCATGGCCGCGACGCAGGCTATGGCACAGAGCTATTATGACGACGACATATATTATGACCCTCAGAAAGACGAGCAGGCCAAGGCCGAAAAGGCGGCGAAGAAAGCTGCCAAGGAGGCACAGAAACGTTATGAGGCCGAGGCGCGTCTGGCCGGGCAGTTTGATGCGGCCGACCTCTTCGCCTCGCAGGCCAACGGCACGCGCACCATTTCGGTAGACGACTACAACCGCCGCGGAATTTTCGCGGTAGACTCCGTGCTTGCAGCCGACTCGACCCGCTCTGACTTCGAATACACCCGCCGCATCGAGCAATTCTACAATCCCGCCATAGCCGACCTCGTGAATGCCGACGAGGAGGTGGCCAACATCTACTACGTCGAACCGCAGACCGTCAATCTCTACGTCAACACCCCTTCGTCCTACTGGGGCTATGACTACTTCGCCTCGCCTTACTACTCGCCCTACTATTCGTGGAACTTCGGATGGGGCGCTCCGTCGTGGGGCTGGAACTGGGGCTGGAACACATGGTATGGCCCATCGTGGTCGTGGGGCTGGGGCCCGTCGTGGGCATGGGGCCCCTCATGGGGCTGTCTCTTATACACAACACCGAACCCACGAGCCAAGAGACAAAATCGTATT
>JAIDCC010000079.1 GCA_029056055.1 Duncaniella sp. | reverse complement strand
ATTTCAGAAGTCATCTTTATCTGGAAGGTTAAGTCTCCACCTATATTTGATTCCTTAACCGTAACTCTTGTACGAAGTGTTTTCCCAGCTTCTACATAGTTTTTGTATAGCCATGGAGTTTGAATAAAGCCAGATGCAGCATCAGATGTCATAATCTCATCAAAGTATTTTAAAAGAACGCTATGTGCCATCTTCCAAGCATTCTCGGAATTACGCTTACCTGTTTCTGGATCATCAGAGTATAGATTCTTATTTACTTTGACCGAGAAGAAATTATTTGCAACTGAGGACTCGGAAGTTTGTTTGAGGAGCATATCCTCTTTCAATTTAACTTCAATGGTCTTACGATCATCGTTACCATAGATACGAGTGTTTAGAGTTTCATAGCCAGGACAGCTACATTCAAGTGAAACAAAGTCGTTCTTTTTGATTTTAAGAACAGCACTTCCCTCACCATAATACGAACCATTAACCTTAATGGTTGCTTCTGTTGGGATGACAACAATCTTGATGTCTTTACCCCATGCACTGACCGCAAATAGTACGGAAATCAGTGCCAAGAAAAATTGTTTCATTATTTGTTTTCCTAGCGGTTCTCAGTTCCAAAGAACCATATACAATGAAAAAGCGCGGAACTGTATGCCACGTCTTAAAGTGAAGGTGCTAGGAAAACCTTTGAGAACAGATGTGGGAAAACAGTCCCACGCTATGCGCGTGGAAACCGTCTGCCATCTCTTGTTCTCGTGATATAAGTTTCCTAGGCTTTTCACTTACAAGAAGAAGACATAACGCTTCTTTTTATTCAATATGTCGTGAACCGACAAAAGTCAATTCAAATGCAAAGTTAAGAAAAACATTTGATATTTTCATCGTCATATGTGGTGACCTGACGTAAATTTTGGCTGAGGTTACCACATTTAACACTATTTTAATATTTTCCTTGTTTTGATTGTTTTTTGAGTCTATCTAATATACGTTTATTTATAGGAACGGGATGTCGCCGCTATCCGTCAAATTTGATGACGGACAGCGGCGACATTTCTTGTATGCGGCTCACCGGGGGCTTAGACTGCGTCGTTATCGCCGTCGGTGGGCTTGGTGATTTTCAAGGGCTGGATGAACGAGGGCATTTTCTTCTGCATCCAAATCTGGAGGCGGGTCATAAGCTCCCAGAAGCCGGGCACGAAGAGGGTGCCTGTGATGGCGTTCACGGCCATGCCGAACACCACCGCCGTGCCGAGTGCCACTCGCGAGGCTGCGCCTGCGCCGGTGGCGAAAATCATGGGCATCACGCCGAAGACGAAGGCAAGCGCGGTCATCATGATGGGGCGGAAGCGTATGCGGCCCGCGTCGAGGGCGGCCTGACAGATGTCTGCGCCCGATTTGCGGAAATCTACGGCATACTCCACGATGAGGATGGCGTTCTTGGCCGCGAGACCCAACAGCAGGATTATGCCTATCTGCACGTAGATGCTGATGCTCTGGCTGAGGAGGATACACCCGATGATTGCGCCCAGGATGGCCGTGGGCATCGCGAGGATTACGGCGATGGGGTCGGTCCAGCTTTCATACTGTGCGGCGAGCACGAGCACCGTGATGACTATCGCGAAGAGCAGCACGAGGGTGATGGTGGTGCCCGACTGGGTCTCCTGATAGGCTTCGCCGGTCCAGGCGTAGCTGAAGCGGTCGCCTACGGCTTTCTGAAGCAGTTCCTCCATGGCCTGAATGCCCTCTTGCGAGGAGACTCCGTGGGCGGGGGTGCCGGTGATTGAGGCCGTGGTATACATGTTGTAGCGGCTCACGGTCGACTGTCCGGCCGAGGGTTTCATTTTGGCGAAGGCCGAGAAGGGCACCATCTGGCCGTCGGCTCCGCGCACGGTGAGTTTGCCTATCGCCGAGGCATCGGTACGGGCGGCTGCTTCGCCGCTCACCGTCACCTCGTAGGTACGTCCGAAGTCTACGAAATCGTTGACATACGAGCTGCCCATGTAGGCCGACAGGGTCGAATAGATGTCTTCGAGGGTCAGGCCGAGCAGTTTGGCTTTGTCGCGGTCGATGACGAGCGAGTATTGAGGCACGGAGCCTTGGAATTGCGACGTCAGTTGCTTCAGGCGCGGGTCATCCTTGGCAAGCTGCTGCATGTCGGCTATCGCTTCGGCCAATGCGTCGGCGCCGAGGTTGTTGATGTCGAGCAGCTGCATCTGGAGTCCCGACGTCATGCCCAGACCGGGGATGGCGGGAGGATTGACCGAGAACACCACCGGCTCCTGCATCGGGGCTGTGATGGCGTCTACCTTGGCCATTACGGCGTCGACGCTCTGACTCTTGCCGTGGCGCTCGCTCCAGGGTTTGAGCATCACGAAGAGCGAACCCATGTTGCCGCCCGTGCCGCCTCCCATCATTGATTGGCCGGAGATGGCTATGACGTTTTCCACTTCAGGCAGCGACAGAACGGAGTCGGCAATCTGGCTGACCACCTTGTCGGTGCGGTCGAGCGACGCGCCCGTCGGCAGCTGCACGGAGGTCATGAAGTAGCCCATGTCTTCCTGAGGCACGTAGCTCGAAGGCCATTTCACAAATCCCCAGAAGGCGAGCGCGCAGAGGCCGAAGTAGACGGCGAGCGACACGTAGGGGCGGCGCAGCATGGCGCCTACGGCCTTGGTATACTTGTTTTCGGTGAAGCTCCACCCTTTGTTAAACCAGCGGTAGAGGAAGAAGCGCGGTTGGGCGTCGGTCTTCTTGCGCAGGAAGAGCGCACACATGGCGGGGGTGAAGGTGAGGGCGTTGAAGCCCGAGAAGGCCACTGAGGTGGCTATCGTGAGGGCAAACTGTTTGTAGAGTTCGCCGGTGATGCCCGAGATGAACGCCGTCGGGATGAACACCGAAAGCAGCACGAGCACTTCGCCCACAATCGGGCCTTGAAGTTCTTTCATGGCTTTCTCTGCGCTCTGCCGCGGGGTCAGTTTCCCTTCCTGCACCAGTCGGGCGCAGTCTTCCACCACCACTATCGCGTCGTCTACCACGATGGCTATCGCGAGCACCAGACCGAAGAGGGTCAGCGTGTTGAGCGAGAAGCCGAGAAGTTTCATCACCGCAAACGTGGCGATGAGCGACACAGGTATCGAAATCATCGGGATAATAACCGCGCGCCAGCTCTGGAGGAATATCAGTATCACCACCATCACAATCAGCGTGGTCTCGACGAAGGTGACGAGCACGTTGTCTATCGACGCCGTCACGAAGTCGGTCGAGTTCATGATGATGCGATATTTCACTCCGTCGGGGAAGTAGTGCTGGAGGTCGTTCATCTTGGCCTCGACTTTCTTGGCCACTTCGAGCGCGTTGGCACCCGGGAGCTGCTGTATGGCTATCAGCCCCGCCTCGTGGCCGCTGACGTGTGCCACGGTAGAGTATGACTGCGAACCGAGTTCTACGGTGGCTACGTCGCGCAGGCGCAGCACCGAGTTGCCGTCGGTGCGCAGCACGATGTTGCCGAATTCTTCGGGGGTGGTGAGCTGGCCCTGCGTGGTGATGGTGTAGGAAAATCCTACGGCTGTAGGCACGGGGGGCGTGCCGATGCTGCCGGCCGACACCTCCATGTTCTGGCTTTCAATCATTGCCGACACATCGGCCGGGGTCAGGCCGTACACCTGCATTTTGGCCGGGTCGAGCCAGATGCGCATTGAGTATTCGCCTGCGCCGAACGCGCCCGCTCCGCCCACGCCGTCGATGCGCGAGAGCTCATCGATGATGTTGAGCTGCGCGTAGTTGGTCAGGTAGAGGGCGTCGTAGCGTGCCGGGTCGTCGCTTTCGAGTGCGATGAACAGGATGATGTTCGACGACTCGGAGGTCACCGTCACGCCCTGCTGCTGCACTGCGTTGGGCAGCTGCGGCTGGGCGAGCGAGATGCGGTTTTGCACCTTGACAGAGGCTTCGTCGAGGTCGGTGCCGTTTTCAAAGGTGATGGTGAGGTTGTAACTGCCGTCCGACGAGTTGGAACTCATATACATCATGCCCTCGACGCCGTTGACCTGCTGCTCGATGGGCTCGCCCACCACTTTGGCCACTGTCTGCGCGTCGGCGCCCGGATAGGAGGCGCTGACCATCACCGTAGGAGGCGTGATGTCGGGATACTGTGCGATGGGGAGCGACTCTACAGTCACAAGGCCCACGATGACCATCAGGATTGCCAGCACTGTGGCAAAAATTGGTCGGTCTATGAAAAATCTTGAAAACATAGTTTAATGATGTCTGTGGGTGTGACTATTTGATTTCGCGGGGGGTGACCGTCTCGCCTTCTCTCACTTTGAGCAGTGCCGAGGTGACGTAGCGGTCGGTGGGGCGCAGGCCTTGTGTGACGATGCGCAGGGTGTCGTCGATGAGGTCGCCGACGGTCACCGGGGTGTAGACCACCTTGTTCGAATCGTTGACCACGTAGAGATATTTGCCCAGCTGGTTGGTGCCTATCGAGGTGTCGCGCACGAGCACTGCATTCTCCATGCTTCCGTAGGGCAGATGCACTTCCACAAACATGCCGGCGCGCAGTTCGTTGTAGGGATTGTCTACCTGCACCTGAAGGTCCATCGTGCCGGTCGAGCGGTTGAGGGCAGGGGCAAGGTATTTGACGAAGCCTGTGTAGTTGTGGGGCAGCGATTCCGAGAAGGTCAGAGGCACGTTGCCGAGGTCTATTGTGTCGCGTTTCTGGGTGCGGCCCGATGCGAGGGTGTTGGTGACGTTCTGACGCGGGGCGTCTACGGTGGCGCTGTTGAGTAGCTCCAGGTAGCGTTCATCTTCTATCGAGATGTTGGCCGTCATGGGGTTGTTCTTGTAGATGGTGGCCATCGTCGCGGGCGAGCCTTCGCCGTTGACGTAAGCTCCTACGGAGAAGGCGTTCGATGAGGCCTGTCCCGAAATAGGTGCTTTCACCGAGCAGTAGCCCAGATTGCGGTTGGCCGTCTCGAGCGCGGCGCGTGCGCTCGAAATCGATGCCTCGGCCTGCTCGAGCGCGTTCTCGGCCTGCTGCACTTCCATCTTGCTCACGGCCTCGCTTTCGAGTGCTTTCTTGACCGCTTCGTAATGGCTCTGTGCATAGTCACGCTGACTGATTGCCTGGTCGAGCGAGGCTTTGGCCTGCTGCACGGCGTCGCGGTACTTCGAACTGTCGATGGTGAAGAGCACGTCGCCTTCCTTGACCATCTGGCCGCTCTCGTAGTTCATCGACATCACTTTGCCGCTCACCTGCGCCACGACGTTGACCGCCTTGTCGGCCGTCAGATAGCCGGGATAGGTCGACGACAGGGTGACATCTTTCACTATGGGGAGCGTGACGTCCACCGTCATTGCCTGTCGGCTTTCATCGGTTTCGGTTTTGTGCGAGCATGAGGCGAGAAGCAGTGCGCTTCCTGCGAGATATATCAGTGCGTGAGGTTTCATATCGTGAGGTTGATTTGGATTGTATGGTTGAATGGGTGATTTGTCGGAAGTCAGAAGGTGGCCACGGGCGAGCCGCCGAGGGCTTTGTAGAGGTCTACGAGTGCCACGAGCGCGTTGCCGTTTGCTGTCAGTAGGGCGTTGGCGCTGTTGAGCCAGTCAATCTGTGCGTCTACCACGTTGGTGAAGGCGGTCAGACCCTCCTTGTATTGTTCGATGGCTATGGTGAATGATTCCTGGTTGCAGTCAAACACGCTTTTGTCGAGCTGCGCCGCGGTCAGCGACGAGTAGTAGGTCGATATCGAGTTGTTCACCTCCTGCACGGCTGTCATTACGGTCAGGTTGTAGCTGTCTACGTCGGCGCGGAGTTGCTCGCGTGCGCTCTCTACGGCGTAGTTGCGCGAGAAGCCGTCGAAGAGCGTCCACGATAGTTTCGGGGCTATCGTCCAGCCGAATGCGTCATCCTTGAAGAGATTTTTCATCGACGGGGCGGCAAAGCCTATCGAGCCGGTCAGGGCAAGAGTGGGCAGAAAGTCTTTCTTAGCCATACCGATGGCAGCCGCGTCGGCGGCAAGCTGATATTCGGCCGAGACGATGTCGGGGCGGCGGCGCAGCAGGTTCATGGGCACTCCCGCCGGAATGATGTGCTCCACGTTGGGCAGTTCCTTGTTGGTGCCGATGTATTCGGTGATATCTTCGGGATACACTCCGAGCAGCATGGCCAGGGCGTTGGTGGTCACTGTCACCTGGGTTTGCAGCGCGGGCACGGTGGCTTTCGTGTTGTAGAGCACGCTGCGTGCCTGGGTCACGTCGAGCTTCGACACGAGCCCCGCCTCATGGCGCGCCTCGGTGATTTCAACCACACGCTCCTGCTGTTTGAGGTGGCTCTCGGCCACGGCCAGACGTTTCTGGAGCACGCGGAGGTTGATGTAATAGGTTGCGATGTCGGCCACCACACTCACCATCGTGGCCACGTAGTCGGCTCGCTTGGCATTGAAGGCTGCGCGCTTCGAACGCACTTCCTGTGTGATTTTGCCAAACACATCTATCTGCCAGTTCATGTCGGCGCCCAAGCTGAATGCGTTACTGTAGGTGGGAGGCGCGCCCGCGCTGCGCTCGCGGGTCCACCCGGCCGAGATACCTATCGTGGGATAGTAGCCCGACTGAGCCTGCTTCATCGAGAGGCGTGCCATCTCGCGACGGCGGGCGGCCGCGCGAACGTCATAATTGTTTCGCATACCCATCGTGATGAGCGAGTCGAGAGTGGAGTCCTCAAATTTCTTCCACCATTCGTCTTCGTCAGGCAGCGTCTGCTGCACTTCCGGGGTGTAGTTCCATTGGGCCGGCATTTCATGCTCGAGATACTTCTCGGCGTCATCGACGTCGTCGGCCAGCATGGGGAGCGCTGCAAACGCGCAGAGGGTCAGAATGTTCAGTAATCGTTTCATCCTTCGTGGGTTGAAATAAATAATTGTTGCGTGATGTGTGAGTGAGGAGAGTGTTCCGTCGGCGGTTGCTGCTATAACAGTTATTCTGTTAATTTTTAGTAAGTCTTGAAAATCAGTTTATATGAAAGCTGAGATTTGATGTGAATGAAGTTTCGACTTACGACGAAGGCGTATAGCCGTAGCTCTATAACAGAGGAGTAAGTCGGAAATGCGTCACAGCAAACTCAGATTTTATATAAACTGATTGTTAAGACTTACTTAACAACCTCTTATAATCTTAACGACTTTTCACGTCAAAAGTTCGTTTGCCACACCCACATTTTTTCAAATTTCCGCCATCGCCCAAATGCGGTTCAAATAAGCACAGAGACCGGGCAATTTCGACATCGCGGGACTACGAGGACGTGCCACTCAACACGTCGAAAGATGAAAACGGGCGAAAAAATACGCGACCATGTACGGACGTGCCTTCGGCACGTTGCTCATGCACAGCACGTTAGGTGATATCTTTACGTTGTGATTTGTTGTCGTCCGGCCTGTGCTACGTGCCAAAGGCACGTCCGTACATAGAGACGCAAATAATTGATACACAGGAGATATTGGCCGATATCTTGGACGTGCGGAGACGATAGGGTGAAATTCGCCGACGTGGACCTACACGGACGCGCCATGGCACAATGCGGTTCAAATAGGCTCACTGTCATATGGCTATTGTGAAGTTTGGGTGCTAATAGAGTTTTCCGCTTGTCTTCCTCAAACCTCTATTTGAACCGCATTGCGTCATGGCGCGTCCATTCTTGATTAACAGGTCGTTAAGACATTCTTCCAACATCCCCTCCGGGGATGTATCCCGCTGTAATCGCCTGATTAGCAGGTAGGGACGCGCCATGGCGCGTCCACGCAGACCCACGACTACGAATTACCCTCTCTCGCCGCGCCAACGTCTCTGCGGACGCGCCATGGCGCGTCCCAATGCTGTTTACTTAAGCTTTTCATTCCCGAAACTCATAATACTATATCGTTGATTAATAGGACTAATATTATATCGTAAAATCCTTAAGTAAACAGCATTGTGGCGCGTCCCTGCCTGATTAACAGGTCGTTAAGATGTCCTTCCAACATCCCCGGAGGGGATGAATTGCAAAGCCCCACGAATTCATTCGTGGGGATAAGGTTCTCTCTCTCAGAGACATCCCTGAAGGGGATGAATTTCGCTACCGCCTAGTGAGGATTTCTCAAGGTCTCAAGTAGGGCACGACTTTTCCTGCACAGGTAATATTCATCCCCTTCAGGGATGTTTTAGAATCTTAGGTCATCCTTCCCCACGAATGAATTCGTGGGGCTTTGTAATTCATCCCCTCCGGGGATGTATCCCGCTCTAATCGCTTGATTAGTAGGTAGGGACGCGCCATGGCGCGTCCACGCAGACCCACTACTACGAATCACCCACCTCTCGCCGTGCCAACGTCTCTGCGGACGCGCCATGGCGCGTCCCTACCTGCAAATCAATCGGTTATCTTGATTCGGAGGCGCTGCTATCTTTTTGGGAAGAGTCGGTAGGAATTTCAGATGTCTTCCTCAATTCTTTATTTGAACCGCATTGCGTTATCTCCCCTCACCGCATTCATCTTTCCCCAATCTCCTCCCCCCACGACGGAGGCTTGCCAACTATTAGTAAACTCGCCTTCGCCCCTCCCGATTGTAGCGTAAGCACAAAAAAATGAGGTTATCCCTCGTCGCTATTCCATTTTTACTGTAAATTTGCAGTAAAAATGGAATAGCCCTTAGCTGTCCGAATTATCAATCATCCAAATTTTTCGCAGGGGAGGTCATAACGAACCAAGCGGCCCGTCGTCTCGACGCGCCGCTTGGTTCTTTTAACCTTAATCTAATACCATGAAAACACAGTGCAAAAATATTCACTTTCATCTATACAACGCCCGGCGTCGCGGAAAGGTTCACCGTCGCGAAAAATTATCTTTGTTTCTTCGCCAAAATGTTGCGCAAATACAAAAAATATGGAAACAACTTGGAGCTATTCCATTTTTACTGTAAATTTGCAGTAAAAATGGAATAGCTATGAATCGTAACAACTACATCAAACGAGACATCTACCTTGAAAGGCTGATTCGCAGGCGAGACAACGGAGAGGTAAAAATCATTACCGGGCCTCGCAGGTGTGGAAAATCGTGGCTTCTAAGCCACATCTACCGCGATTATCTGATTGAGAATGGGGTAAGCTCTGAGAACATAATCGCCGTAGATTTCGATAAAGACGATGATAAGCACGATTTTGAGGTTCTTGACCATAAGGCCGTCAAAGCATACATCTATTCGCTCATAAAAAACGAAAATGAGAATTATTATGTATTTCTGGATGAGATACAGGAACTTGATAATTTTGAGCGTCTTGTGAATGGATTGAATGGTCATGAGAACGTAGATGTCTATGTGACCGGAAGCAATTCACGATTTCTTTCAAAAGATATAAGCACTATTTTTCGAGGGCGGGGTGACGAGATACGTGTATTCCCTCTTTCCTTTAGGGAGTTTAGTCAGATGTACGATAGTGTCAGTGAAGCGTGGAAAGAATATTTTACCTTCGGTGGCATGCCGAGACTGTTACACTATGGTGATAATGAGCAAAAGATTAATTATCTTCAGAGACTTTGGGACAAGACATATCTCGATGATGTAGAGGAGCGGAACAATGTCAAAAACGATGTTGCTTTATCAAGGTTGGCTACCTCGCTATGTAGTTCAATAGGTTCCTTGACCAACCCCACAAGAATATCCAATACGCTTGCATCGGTTCAGAAAATGAAGATTGATCCCAAGACGGTGGCTTCCTACATTACTTATCTTGAAAATGCTTTCCTTTTTGAGAGCGCGGAGAGATATGATGTTAAAGGAAAGCGGTATTTCGAGTCAACTAAGAAATACTATTGCATTGATATTGGACTGAGAAATGCAAGATTGAATTTCCGGCAACAGGAACCTACGCATATCATGGAGAACGTGCTTTATAACCACCTTCGGGTTCTCGGTTTCCTTGTTGATGTCGGGGTGGTGGAAAGTCGTGAAATGAAAGACGGCAAACTGAGTTTTGTTCAGAGGGAAATCGACTTCGTGGTAAACAAAGGAGATCGTAAGTATTACATCCAGTCAGCATATGCAATTCCAACTGAAGAAAAGAGGGAACAGGAATTGGCTTCTCTTCTTAAAGTATCTGATTCATTCCGGAAGATTGTGGTTGTGGCAGATGACATAATGCCATATACTGATGACAATGGGATATACTTTACCGGTTTATTCGACTTCCTACTGAAAGACGAGTGGCAGTAAGGAATTTTATAAGGTCTATTCCATTTTTACTGTAAATTTACAGTAAAAATGGAATAGAGACCTTAGCTGTCCGAATTATTAATCATCCAAATTTTTTACAGGGGAGGGCATAACGAACCAAGCGGCCCGTCGTCTCGACGTGCCGCTTGGTTCTTTTAACCTTAATCTAATACCATGAAAACACAGTGCAAAAATATTCACTTTCATCTCTACAACGCCCGGCGTCGCGGAAAGGTTCACACCCCCGTGAAGAAACCTTTCTCATGTTGATAAAACGAGAGCTACTTAGAAAACGTCGATTCTAAGTAGCTCTTGTTCTATTTAAATTTTACATGAGGATTGAAATAATGAATAAGAGGTCCATATTTTTCAATCTCTGCGAGAGACATACTTCTCGCATTTTTAGACACTCGTGTGAATCTATCATACAATTTGCCCGTGGAAGGATCCTTTACACGACAAACTCGATACTCCTGTACATGGACTGTTCCTATAGGAAATCTACGACCATCATGTTTATTAATATGGACGTGATCCCAGTCAAAGTCAAGTCTCATCTTCCTGTCGTTGCTATACAGTTTTGCCTGAGAGGCCAAACCATCAGCTCCTTTTGCAAAGTAAACGTCAGATTGCCCTGCATAGGCAGGTAAGTCACGATGTTTGGTTTTGAAAGGAATTTTCTTTTCTACGAGTCGCCCCGTAACACCATTAATAGTGATTCTGGCGCTCAGAGAAGTGTATGTGTAAGCGTAAAAATCATTTTTACCTCTTACATATGCTCGTTGGTCTCCCATTAGAGATAAGCGTTATTATGATTCATCATTGCTCCTTTGTAATCTCGTTCCCGTAGCCAATCGAGCAAAGTGATATCTCGATCAACAAAACCGATATTCGAGAGATTCATGGAAAGAGCCTCTGAGAGACTCATAACATGAATGTAGTCATTGGGAACATTGTCTTTCTCCGTACCGATGATGAACTCGTCATATCCGTCTCTCAACAAGAAAATTCCATCTTCATTGTCTTTCTCGGAAAAATGGACTTCTTTACAAGGTGCCAGCTCATTCTCCATTTTATTTCTCAGTTGAGTAAAAAACTCAAGCTCATTTGCAGAGAATGGGTGGGCTATTATTTTTTCGAGAATTTCTTTGTCGGAAGGCCAAAGATCGTTTTCGGTGTGTTTCATTGCTGAGGCCTTTTTATTCTTGATTTGACAAAAGCGGGTATAAACACAGTAGGAGTAGAGAGTCCGGAGATGGATCTTTCTTCACCGTAGATGAGAAGTTTAGTTGGCTCAACCCGGAGCTCGAGTTCCCGGAGACCATATTCCCAAAGATCTCGTGCATTACGGCAAGAGTCGAATCCGACTCCACAGACCGCGATTATACTTTTTTTTGGAAGACTCTCGAAACAGTAGTCAAAAGAGTCTGCCCCTCCCCAACTGGCGGTAGGGATTACATCGTAGCCACAGTTCTGCCAATATGCACCGGCGAATCTGGAACGATACACACTCTCCTTGTTTAAAAAAGAGTAGAGATCCTCTTCTATAAACAGGGAATGGTCGGGGCACATAAGTGTCCTATAAGAATGTAATTTAAATGTAGTCTGTTCAAGTTTATGCCAGGTGGCTGTTTTGAATTTGTAATCATCCTCAAAGAAATGGACTCCAAAATCCTCAGGATTGACCGAACGGCGTTTAGAAAACGGTATAAACTCATGGTCAATATTTCCATTAAACGGCTTAAGGTATGGGAAGCCATTGGGGTCAGACATGTTCATACCATCCATAAGGTGCATATTGTTATGCTCCAACTTATGGCGCTGAGTTGGGGATTTTGAGAGCAATCTCCTCGATTTACCTGTAGATGTACATGACATCAGATACATCTCCTTAAGCGAGAATAGCGATTCTTGAGGAAGTTCATCGCGTATGATTCTCATAAAAAAAGGGGTTGAAGTGTTGATAAAACATTCTTTATATAGAATGTAAAATTTGCCCACTTTTAGGTGCGTGGGATTAGCCCCAAGATTTTTTAACAGGAGAAATTTTGTTAACTCAAAAGAAAAATGTATTTTTGAGCTTGAAATCTGATGGTTTTCTCCAGTTTTTAGGGACGAGTGTTACTAAAATCTTGAAAAAATCACGATCAAATCCCATATATCCGACGCCAATCGTATATGGGATTTTTTTCGTCCCTTATTCTTTGTTTTTTCGTTCTTTTCTCATAAGAATACGTTTGTTTAGTTTGTAAACCTGTCCATCAAGGAGCTCGTCATACTCACTCATTCGAATTAAATCAAACATAATGTTGAATTTCTTGTAGTCAAAACCTAAAGATTCAAACATTAGTGTCGTAGGAAGATAGTAATATTCTCCCGATTTAATTACCTTGAATGAGTCTTCGTCCTCCTTGCTCGTAAGTAGTAGATACATAGCGTTGTCGTCTTCATCATCAATTGCAAATTTTACAAATGATTGATTAGAAAGAGACAGAGTAGAGGCTGTGTCAGACGTAAAGCCTAAACGACCGGACCGATGAATGGTCGCTTTAAGCTTTACATTATAATCTCGAGTTTTTAAAATTTTAATCATATGAGGTAATTTTTTGCAAATATACAAAACAATTGCCTTTACTTGTAAATTTCTCAGTGAAATTTTGCGGTGCTCTGCGCTTTTTTGTAGATGTGTAACTTTCTGGTTGTATTTTTGCTTTGTTACTTTGTATATTTTTGTTTGTGTTTACTTGTATTTGTTTTGTGTTGATTCGTTCTCGATCTTTAGATGTAGAGGACCTGGAATCTATCGGACAGGCGGAGAGGCTAAACAAACGCTTCGTCTCCCCGGGGGAGACGAAGTGCGGAAGTATTGAGAAAACGAGAATGGGTTAACGTCCTTTCATGTCAAAAGTTCGTAGGCCGCAATCTTATTTTTCGCGGCTTTTCAGATGCGCGCACACAAGGGGCATAAAGAACCAAGCGGCGCGTCGTCACGACGTGCCGCTTGGTTCTTTTAACCTTAATCTAATACCATGAAAACACAGTGCAAAAATATTCACTTTCATCTATACAACGCCCGGCGTCGCGGAAAGGTTCACGGAGGTATGAAAAAAATTTTGCGGTGACATTTCCGGAGGTCGGAAATGTCACCGCGAATGAGTGGGAGATGCTTTGATGCGGAGGGTTATTTGGCGGGGTAGGAGATGGGGATGTCGGTTTCATCCCAGTCGCTTACCTGAGTGGTGAATTTGATGGGGTCGCCGAGGATAGGGAGACCCGGGCCCAGAGGGTCGTCGGGGTCGGTGTAGCCGCCGCCGTGCGAGAAGTCGAGGGTGTAGACATATTTCTTACCTTGTTCCCATGTGCCGCTCAGAGGAATTGCTGCCCAAGCGTATTCACGAGGCTTTCCGGTGCGGGAGTCAATGGTTGAATCAGAGGGCACGGGATAGACGCGGGCGCCATCTTTGGTGGTGATTTGAACGTAGACTGAGAGGTAGGCTCCGCGGGCTGCGTTGTCGGGGTCGCCGGTGTGGTTCCACTCAACGAGGGTCTGAGGAATGAGCATCGCGTTGCCCGATTCGCCCATAATCGAAACAGGGGTCGAGGTCAGGTCGACAGGCGTGCAGTAGCTCATCAGAACGTCGGTGTCGTGCCATTCGTCAAGGGTCCATTCGTTTTTGGCGAAGTCGTAGGAACCGCCTAATTGCGGGCGACCGATAATCATGCCGGCCACTTTGAAATTGTAGCCGGGGTTGTCGGCTTTGGCGCGAAGTTCAATCTGGGCGAGTCGGTGACCGAAATTCAATTCGAGGCCGGTGGCTTCGTTGGCTTTCTTCGAGCCGGTGCCTACCGCGGTGATGAAGTCTTTCTGGTTGGCAATGTCGGTGTCGACGAAATAGGATTCGAGTTTCTGGGTCTTCGAGTTGATGGTGAAATCGGCACCAAGCTCGTCGGCCGAGGGGGAATAGGCATAGAAAGTCAAGGGGGTGTTGTCTTCCGGCCAGTAGTATGGAATTGACGAGTTGAAGAAACCGTCGGAGCCTTTCGTATAGTTCAAGTCATGAAAGAATGTGGTGTCGCCCATTATGGCGGTGACGTTGATTTCGGAGAGGTTTGAGTTTGTGGTCTCGGAGGCACGCGACGCGGTGCCTATGGCGGGACGGAAGCTTACGGCATGACCTTGAGAGATGCTGACAGGTTCGTCTTGCGAACAAGAGGCTAATGCAAGTGCGCCTGCGATGAGGAGGAATGAAGTGCTTTTCATATATCTTATGATAATAGTTTGCTATGCTGATGATGCTGCTTGGAGGAAGCTTATGCGGCTGATGTTCAAAGTCGTTATCACCATTAAAACCATTCAAAACCAATAAAAGTTTTTGATTTTTATATTATTTTTGGTGAAAAAATCCGAAGGGGCCGGAGACGCTACATGTCGAGGTTGATGTGTTCTTCAATCCAGTCTTCGACGACGGGGCGCAGCCCGGCGCTTGAGCCGACGTTGCGTGGGACTGAGAGACCGTGGATGACGATGTGGACGTGGCGCGGGTCGGGAGCATTGTGTGCCTGGTCGCTGACGTCGAATTCGTAGACGCGGTGAGTGGAGGCGACTTCCTCCTCCTGCGCGCGCGACACGGCGGCTCGGGATGGAGTGTCGCGGAAGGTGTGGATATGGAGGAGGTTTGATTTGTAGACGTTGGGCGACTCTCCGAAGGTGAGAAATTCGCTGTGGAGCGAGTGGTTGTCAATGTCGGGGGTGAACGAGATGGGGTGAGCGGCCTGAGTGTCGGCTCCCGAATGGGGGAGGGGGATGTGGCTTTCGGCGAGGCCGGAGATGGTGGCAATCATGGTGTATTGCGAGAGTGCCTCGATGTTGTCGACGTCGAGGATGTCGATGGTGTAGTGGCACACGGCTTCGTCGGGATGTAGCGTGATGACCTGCTCGCCCGCCTTGGGGATGATGTTGAAGAGAGAGTCGGCAGCCGTCCAGAGCATTCCGGGGGTGCTGACGATATGCTCCGTTTGACCCGTTTCGGGTTCGGTTGGGGCGAGTTCGTCGAGTTCGTGGTGGATGGAGGTCTGGATTTCGAAAGTTTCGCGCGCGGAGGTGTTGTTGAGGTAGGCCCAGTCGGAATTGTCGGCGTTGAGCGAAATGGCGTCGTAGTAGCCGTAGGGCACGTAGATGTATCCGCCGTCGCGGTTGTCGAAGATGTAGCGGAGGGGAGCGCCGCCGTCACGGCTGTAGAGATAGAGAGCCATCGACGCGGGATTGGCATCGGGGGCGTTGCTCCAGTCGAACACGACGCGCACCCGCGCCGCTTCGGGGTCTTCGTCGAAGAGCAATCCCTTGTGACGGCATCCCGTGAGGAGGGTTGCCGCCATGATGAGAGCGGTCAGAACCGACGTTATGGATGTGATGCTTCGTTTCATTTCAGGGAGGGAGTGAGGAGTGAGAGGGGGTTACTTTGAGAGATTGAAATTGCCGTGGCCGATGAGCCATACAAGCGAGATTTCAAGCTTCGTCGGGCCAAACCAGTTGAGACGATGGGTGGAGAGCCACCGGTAGCCGCCGGTGACAGGGACGTATTTGATGTACTTGCCTCCCATGTAGCCGAGGCCGAGAGTGAAGTCGATGTTGAGCCGTCGGCCTACGGGGAGCGAGTAGCCATACTCAATGCCGCCGAGGGCCATGCAGCGGTCCCAGAGAGTGTGGCGCGGGATGCCACCCATAACGCCGCGCCCTCCAAACTCGAAGTCGAAGGTCTCGACTCCGCCGTAGAGACCGATGTGATGGCCTGTGAGGGGTTTCTCTGCGGCGGCGCGTCCAAACCACCAGCGCAGGGCGAGGTCGCCTCCGTAGGCTCGCCAGTAGCGGTGGCGCGAGTCTTTGTCCCACCAGCCGTAGTGCCAGTTGACCACGGCCGAAAACCCTTTGCCGAGATAGAATTCGGCTCCGAGGCTCGGCAGGGCGAGCGCGTCGTAGAGCAGATTGGTCTTCAGAGCCATGTAGAAGGGGCGGCTCACGCGGGGCGACAATGTGGCTAAGGAGAGAGCGGGGGTGTAGGCGAAGGGTGTCACGTCTTCGGCGAACCCCGGCGAAAGGGGCGACGTCTCGATGGGGGGCATTAGCCGCAGCGGCGGGAGCGAGTAGCCCACCTTCAGTTGTGAGAAACGCAGCGAGGGGAAGAGTCTGCGGTAGATGTCAGCGTAGGCGGTGCCTCCGTCGAGGCTTTTGAGACGGCTGAGCAGGAGGTCGCCTCCGCCGACAGGTCCTTCGGGCGAGGGGGCGCCTTCAGAGGCGAGAAGCCGCAGCAGGTCGTCGCGGTCGGGCAGAGTGGAGTCGGCGAGCACAGCGTCGTACAACCCCTGCCAGTCGCGGCCGAGATAGATGTAGCTGCCGATTGAGTCGGGGAGCGAGTAACGTTTTTCGAGATAGCTGAACAGAGAGTGAGCGCGAGCCTCGGAGAGATGACGGTTGATGGCCACCGACCCTTCGGGGGAGGCTGCTCCTGTGAACGTCAGGCGGTCGATGACCGCGCCTTCAGGCAGCGACGAGATGAACGAGTCGATGCGCTGACTGTTGTCGCGGAAATCGGGCATGAAAGTCGAGCGCGACTGCGGGAAGTAGACGCTGACCGAGTCGGACACCGTCTCTCTCGCACAGATGCGGGGGCTGACGGCTGCCAACAGAAGCAGGACTATGTGAAACGGTGAGAACTTTGGCATGAGAAGAGACGCTGATGTGATGAAGTCTGCGGAGGCAAGCGGAAGATTGCTTGCTCGTTCATTATTAGAACATTGCAGGAGGGATAAAAGTTTTGAGGAACAGCGCAAAAGAAAGAGCGCCTCGTGACCCTGCGGGGACGCGAAGCGCTGAGTATTGAGAAAAGGGAGAATGAGTGGACGTTGCGGAGCGGAATGTCTCCGCCTGAACGTCGGGAAAAAGGAAACGGAATTGTCGTAGAGGAGAGAGTGAAAAAGAGAGGGACAAATCTTACCGCCGTTGGCGGAAGACGGAATGTCTGAAAATGTATAAGTTGTGAAGTCGGTTGAAGTGTGGGGGAAATCACTCGCCTTTGAGCACACGCACGGCACCTTCGTAGTCGGGGTCGTGGGTGATTTCCTCGACGAGGTCGCGATAGATGACGCGGCGGTTTTCGTCAAGGATGATGACGGCGCGGGTGAGCAGACCTGCGAGAGGTCCGTCGACGAGAAGCACACCGTATTTCTGACCGAAGAGGGGCGAGCGGAAAGCCGAGGCAGGCACGACGTTCTTGAGACCTTCGAGAGTGCAGAAGCGCGACATGGCGAAGGGGAGGTCCATCGAAACGCACACCACTACGACATCGTCGATGCCGGCAGCTTCCTCATTGAATTTGCGCACCGAGCGGGCGCACACTTCAGTGTCGAGCGAAGGGAAAATGTTGAGCACTACTTTCTTGCCGGGGAAGTCGGTGCAGATAATCTGGCCGAGGTCGGCACCGGTCAGGTGGAAGCAGGGGGCGGTCTCGCCTACTGAGGGAACGTTGCCATAGGTGTGGCAGGGCTGGCCTTGGAAAAATACGGTTTCCATATCTTGATTTGTCGTTTTGTTGTTGTTATTGTTTTGTTTGTCATTATAACAACCGTTGGGGGCAGATGGTTCAGAGACATCTCCGGGAAGTATAACTCTTTCAACCGTGCCGTCGGGCGAGACCATGATGTAGAGCGGCAGGGAGCGGGCACCGGTGGCGCGGCAGAGGTCGGCGGCGCGGAGCAGCACGCGCTCGCCGGGAAAGGCGGGCTGTGAGGAGAGCCATTCCTCGACGCGGTCGGGGTTGTTGGCGGTGAAGGCGAGGATGAGAGACCCTCCGGCGGCGGCGAGAGAGTCGGCGCCGAGTCGGCGTGCCTCGGCAATGCGGTCGGGTCCGTCGAGCAGGGCGATGAGGGCGGGGTGGCCGAGGCCTTCGTGCGGCCATTCAAACCGTGAGCCGTCGAGCGAGCGTAGGCGGAAGGGGGGCACGGGGCGACCGATGAGGCTTTGGGGGGTGATGTAGGCGGGGTTGTAGCGCGTGAAGAGGTCGTGGTGCGAGGCGAGCAGACTCTCGAATGTGATGGGCGACGAGTCGGCCTGAGAGTCGGGAAGCCAGCGATAGGTGGTGACCGAGGGATAGTTGCCTCCGGTGGAGAGGGTGACGGTGGCGTGTCCGTCGAATGGAGCGGAGGGGAGCGCGACGCTGACTGTGCGCGACGTAGCCACCGAACCGATGACGACTTCCGAGGGAGAGGCTGACACCACGCGACTCTCGCCCGAGCGCAATTCGCGAAGCAACACCGCGGCGAGTGACTGCGGCACCATCGAGGCGAGGGCGGCGTCGGCTGCGATGGGTCGGCCGTGGCGAAGGGCCAACGTGGCCGAGTCGGGCTGTAGCTCTGTCATGAGTCCGGAGCCGGCACGCGAGTAGAGTGCGCCTTGGGCGTAGGCCTCGATGTGGTCGTCGGGCCAGGTGACGACGTACTCGGCACCGACGAGTGAGTCGGCAGGCGCGGCGAGCGACCGCACAGTGTAGGTGGTGGCGGCTGCGTCGTCGAGCAGAGCCGATTCGACGGTCATTTCTATCGTGCCTTGCCAAGCGGGAGCCGAGGCGATGTCGGTGAGGAGCTGAGGAGCCGGGGCGGGAGCCGCCGCGACGAGCACACCGAGAAGCGCCGAGGAGAGAGTGGAAAACATAGTTGATGTTACTTAGGAGAGTATCGTGAAAATGAGAAAAGCAACGGAATAGAGACACATCAGCATGGCAGTCTGCCCGAGCAGCGGATTGAGTTGCGCGCCGGTGCTCTTGCACAGCCTGTCGTAGAAATAGCGATGAATGCTGAGGTAGAGGAGGCTCGGAATCATTGACCAGAGATGCTCGTAGGGAAGCCACGCGGAGAGGGTGAGAGCGAAGGCCGCTATGCCCGAAAGGAGATAGAGGAGCGCCACAGGCTTACGACCGTAGCGCACGGCAAGGGTGAGCTTGCCTACGTCGGCATCGTCGTCGGCATCGCGATAGTTGTTGACCATCAGGACATTCGCACCCATCAGACCCACTCCGACCGCCACGAGCCAAACCTCTGAGGTGGCCAGGCCTCCGCTGAGAAGCACGGTGAGCACCACGGGGATGAGCCCGAAGAAGCAGACCACGGCCAATTCGCCCAGACCGAGGCGCGAGAGCGGGAACGGCCCGGTGCTGTAGGCGAGGACGCCGAGGGCTGTGGCTACGCCGACGAGATACATCCACCACTCGCCGTAGAGAGCCACGAGGAGCACGCCGACGCAACAGGCCACGAGGAGCACGGCAATGGTGGCGCGGAGCATGGCGCGCGCTGAGAGGTCGCCCTCGGTGACGCCGCGGCGGAAGCCTTCGCGACCGGGGCGGTCGAGGCCGTCGCGGAAGTCGAAGTATTCGTTGGCGAAATTTGAGGCAATCTGGGCGAGAGTGGCGAAGACGAGACACATGGCCAGCGGGATGAGCTGCAACCGCTGCTGCTGAATGAGCAGGCCGGCGGCCCACAGCACACCGGAGAGCGAGACTGGCAGCGTGCGCAGGCGCATCGCTTCAATCCAAGCTTTTAGTTTCATTTTTGTAAGTAAAGAAAAACGCACATGCCGAGCGAGGCATGTGCGTTGTGAGGTAAAACGGTTTAGTCGGCTTGAGCGTCAAACTCCTTGGCGATGGCTGCGGCGATGGCCTGCATCTCGTCGGGCGAGAATGAAAGCTTCCGGTCGAAGCGGATGTCGCCCTCGGCGTTGATGGGCATGAGGTGGATGTGGACGTGAGGCACTTCCATACCCATGACGGCTACGGCCACGCGTTTGCACGGGATGGCCTTTTCGACGGCCTTGGCCACGCGGCGTGCGAAGAGGTTGAGAGCGGTGTAGTCGGCTTCGTCGAGATTGAAGATGTAGTCTTCTTCCTTGCGGGGGATGACGAGGACGTGTCCGCGCACGACGGGATTGATGTCGAGGAAAGCGTAGTGACGGTCGTCGGCAGCCACGCGGTAGGAGGGGATTTCGCCGGCGGCGATTTTAGAGAAGATGGTGCTCATCAGAAGCTGATTTCAACGATTTCGAATTTCATGAGACCTGCGGGGACGCGGATTTCAACGGTCTCGCCGAGTTTGTGGCCGAGCAGACCCTGGGCAATGGGGGTAGAGGAGCCGATTTTCTTTTCCTTGAGGTTGGCTTCAGAGTCGGCCACGATGGTGTATTCCATTGTCATGCCGTTAGCAACGTTTTTGATTTTGACGCGGTTGAGAATCTGCACCTCCTCGGTGTTGAGATTGCTTTCGTCGATGATGCGTGAGTTGGCCACGAGGTCTTTGAGCTGCGAAATCTTCATTTCGAGCATACCCTGCGCTTCCTTAGCGGCGTCGTATTCAGAGTTTTCGGAGAGGTCGCCCTTGTCGCGCGCCTCGGCGATGGCAGCCGAAATGCGAGGACGTTCAACAGATTCGAGATAGGCTATTTCTTCCATTTTCTTCTTATAGCCTTCTTTAGTCATATAGGTGATTGCCATATCGAAAAGTATCTTTAGAGTGGGGTTAGAAATCAGATTAGGTCAGAAGTCGCTGTTTTCCACGGAATAGTAAAAAATAGAGAATCCCGACGGCCTTCATGCCTACCGAGACTCTAAGCGGTTCTGTTGTCAGCTAAATTGATGGTGCTTTTGTAAGAGGGTTCCCGAGGGGTTGTCTTACGGGTGCAAAGTTACGCATTTTCCGCGGAATCTCCAAATTTTCAGGGGGAGATTTTTGCGGGCGAGGAGGGGGAGACGCCCCCACCCGAAGACAGACTCATGAGACGCGGGAGGGGACGTTAGTTAGAAGGTGATGAGGTGGTGGTGGCG
>JAIDCC010000078.1 GCA_029056055.1 Duncaniella sp. | reverse complement strand
TGGACATAAAAAAGCCTCAGCTTGAGAAAGTTGAGGCTTTTGCTTAATTTTTTTGAGGGGAGTTCTGCAACACCCTCCCTACAGGGTGTCCCGTGGGTGCCCCATGGCCGGGGGGATTAGTAGATTTGGGAGGCGATGCGGCGGACGGAGTCGGTGGCGCGGAGGGTGTAGAAGTGGAGGGAGGGGACTCCGGCTGCGATGAGTTCGCGGCATTGTGCGATGGCCCAGTCGACCCCTATGGCTGCGGCGTCGGCGTCGGATGAGGCGCGGCGCAGTTCGGCGGCGAGGGGTTCGGGGATGTCGGCGCGGAACACTTGGGGGAGCACGGTGAGCTGTCGCATGGTGACGATAGGCTTGATGCCGGGGATGATGGGCACGGTGATGCCTGCCTGCCGACAGCGTTCTACGAAGGCGAAGTATTTGGCGTTGTCGAAAAACATCTGCGTGACGAGGTATTGTGCGCCTTGCTCCACCTTTTTGCGCGCCCAGTAGAGGTCGCTCTCCATGTTGGGGGCAGATTCATGTTTTTCGGGATAGCAGGCCATGCCGTAGGAGAAAGGGGTGGCGTTTGCCTCGAATTTCGAGCCGTCGGCGTAGATGCCTACGTTGAAGTCGTTGACCTGACGCTGGAGGTCGGTGGCGTGGAGGTTGACCACGGCGGGGTCTGACGATTTGTCGGGGCCTTTGGCGTCGCCTTGCAGGAGCAGGAGGTCGTGGACACCGAGAAAGTTGAGGTCGATGAGGGCATACTCGGTTTCCTCGCGCGTGAAGCCCTTGCAGATGATGTGGGGCACGGTGAGGATGTCATATTTGTTTTGTATGGCCGAGGCGATGGCCACGGTGCCGGGGCGTTTGCGCACCTTGCTGCGCACAATCGAGCCGTCGGGGCGCTCTACGTAGATTTGCTCGGAGCGGTGGGAGGTGATGTTGATGTATTTGGGGTCGAACTCGCGCAGTTTGTCGATGATGGAATAGACGCGGTCGATGTCGTTGCCTTTGAGCGGGGGCAGGATTTCGAATGAAAACGTGGTGGGCGACCCGGGGGTGAGATGGTCTATGACGCGCATACTGATGTGTGTGTTAGGGTGGGACGGGGAAGTTTGGGGAAGCTGAACTCCGGATGCGGGCTATGCCTGACGCGAGAGGCGGGGGGCGATGCGGCGCGCCTCGCGGTTGAGGTAGAGGGCGGCTTCGGGTCCGAGGTTGAAGAGGAGGTCGAGCACGGAGAGGCCGGGGATGAAGCCGAGACGGTCGGCGCGAATCTGACGGTAGGGCTCGAGGTCGGCGCCGCTCAGGCTATCGTCGAACGTGAGCAACGCCTCCAAGGGCGACGCCGGGCCGGCGGCGGCACCCTCCATGCCGAGATGCTCGCGGATTGCGGCGTCCCACGCCTGTTGCAGCTCCGTGAGCTTGGGAAAGCGCTCCATGACGTCGGCCGTCAGCATGGGCAGGAAGGAGTCGATGTAGAACTCGAAGTAGGGGGTGCGGCCGTAGGCGCTTTCGAGCGCCACGCGGTGTACGTCCCACCAGCGGCCATGGTCGGAGATGAGGATGTCGCTCCAGAGGCACCGGCTCGTCGCGGGCTTGGCTATGGGCACGGTGAGGGTCATCACCCCGCGGGTGTCGGCGATGGCGAAGCGGTGGGCGGCCTTGAAACGCTTGTCGAAGCGCGCGGCGGCATCGGGGGCCGAATGTTCGGCCACCCAGGCCATGACGTAGTGCTCCACCGGAGCGCAGAGCACCGGCGGAAGCACCAGACGGCTGTTGTGTATGGCTACGGGACGTTTCACTCCTGCTTGACGCGCTTGAAGATGCGGCTGAAACGCAGGCCGCCGTTGAAGAGCGAGCGGTCTTTGTCGAACGAAACGAGCACCACTTCGGGACGGCCTACGACGTGGTCCTCGGGCACGAAGCCCCAGTAGCGCGAGTCGAGCGAATTGTCGCGGTTGTCGCCCATCATGAAGTAGTAGTCCATCTTGAAGGTGTATGTGTCGGCGGGTTGGCCGTTGATGTAGACCTTTCCGTCGGCCTCGTTGAGATAGGCGTCGGAATTGCCTTCGTAGACGCGGATGGCGCGCTCATAGACGGGCCAGTTGGCGGCGTTGAGGCGCAGCGTCGCGCCCTTGGCGGGAATCCACACCTCGCCCCAGTCGGCGCGCGTCCAATTGTCGGCCACACCGGCGGGGAAGAGGTATTCGCCCGTGACGGCGGGCATACGCATCACGTTGGCCACGCGCGAGTCGGCCTGCAGCTCCTTCACCATGGCCTGCGTGAGAGGCGAGAGATAGAGCGTCGGGATGGTGCCGTCGGGATTGACGGTGAAGCCGAGCGCGCGCAGACCGGGGATGTCTGACTGTGTGACCTGCACTTCGTGACGGTCGTCGACGGCTATGCCGAGGCGCTCGAAGTCGGCCTCGGTGAGACGTCCCTCCTTGAGCTGATAGTAGTAGTTGAACTGCACGTTCTCGGGCTGGGCTATCGAGTCGCCGTTGATGTAGATGACGCCGTCGACTATCTTGAGGCGCTCGCCGGGCAGTCCGACGCAACGCTTGACGTAGTTCTCACGGCGGTCGACGGGACGCCAGATGACCTCGCCGAACGTCTGCGGATTGCGCGCGATGGCGTCGCGGCCATACATCTTCACGAGAGTGTAGTAGTCGGGGTTCTGCACCTTGAGCGCCACGGTGTCGCCGGCGGGGAAGTTGAACACCACGATGTCGCCGCGCTCAATCTTGCCGAGGCCGGCCAGACGGTGATACTTCCACTGCGGATGCTCGATGTAGCTTTTGGTGCCGGTGACGGGCAGCGTGTTCTGCGCCAGGGGGAAGTGGAGCGGAGTCTGGGGCACGCGGGGGCCGTAGGCCACCTTGTTGACCCACAGATAGTCGCCCACGAGCAGCGACTTTTCGAGCGACGACGAGGGAATCTGATAGTTCTGCCCGATGAAGGAGAAGACGAAGTAGACCAGCACGAGGGCGTAGACAATGGCGTCGACCCAGCTCATCACCGCGCGCACCGTCTTGTTTTTCGACTGTTTCCACCACGTCAGGGGAATGTAGCCTGTGATGTAGATGTCGAACAGCAGAAACCAGAGCAGCGCCACCCACCAGTTGCCGAGCCAAGCCACCCAAGCGAAAAAGATGACCGACACGATGGCAAACCGTATGAAACGGGTCTTACGGTTCTGACGCACGCGGCGGCGGAAGCCTTCGATGAAGGTCTCGTCGGCTTTGGCGGGCGTCGCCGGGGCGTTTGAATATGGTTCGGGGCTGTCAGACGATGCCTCCCGAGGGTCTTTATCGAGATTCATTCAATAGTAGCTAAGTATGTGTTCGAAATTATTTATTGTATCGGCTTATGAAGTATGTGTGTGAAATTTTGCATTCGGCTGATGGCGTTATGGGGAGCCATAACAACTGAGGCCGGATTCGAAAGTTCGCCTCATGATTTATGAGACAATGCACTAAGTAATTTTGAACACATACTTAAAATTGAGAGTGAATGATCGCCGTGAGGGGCGACCGTGGGGGTCAGAGGATTGCGTCGAGGCATTCGTCGATGGAGAAGATGCCCTTCTTGCCGGCGAGCCATTCGGCGGCCACGACAGCGCCCAGCGCGAAGCCGCGGCGCGAGTGGGCCTCGTGGGTGATTTCGATGGTGTCGATGTCCGACTCCCACGCGACGGTGTGGGTGCCGGGCACTTCGTCTTCGCGGATGGCGAGCACGGGTAGCACGTTGTCGGGGGTCTCGTCGCGGCTATGTCCCGCCTCGGAGACTTCGCCCATCACTTCCATGACGTCCTGATTGTTGTGGATGCAGCCGTTACACTTCCAGCCGTCGATGCGGCCGTTGCTCTCGACGATGCCTTCGGCGAGGGTGACGGCTGTGCCCGACGGATAGTCGAGCTTATGGATGTGGTGGGTCTCGGTGAGCGAGGGGTGATAGTCGGAGAGTCGTGTCATAAGGCGCGCCAGCTCGCGGTTGATGCGCGAGAAGACGTAGACGCCTATCGAGAAGTTGGTGGCGGCGAGCAAGGCTGTGCCGGCGGCCTTGACAGCCTCGTCGACTTCGGCCTTGGCGTCATACCAGCCTGTGGTGCCGCACACCACGTTGACGCCCTCCTCGGCAGCGGCCTTGATGTTTGCGGCTGCCTGCGAAGGCTCGGTGAATTCTATGGCCACGTCGGCCGAGCGAAACTCGGCCGAGCGGATGTCGGCGGTGTTTTCGACATTAATGACAGCCACTATCTCGTGGCCGCGTTCGCGGGCTATCTTTTCGACAGCCTTGCCCATCTTGCCATATCCGATTATTGCGAGTTTCATTGTCTTGTCTTTGAGTGGTTTGGGTTTGAAAAATACTATGTTTCGCGGTGCGCGGTGCGCCGCGGTGAGAGAAAAGCGAGCCGGCGGCGGGAGCGAGGGCGCACCCTCACGCCCGTCGCCGGCAAATGTGTGTGATTATGTATTGCCGCTGAAGGGTGAAGCTTAGAGCGTCTTCTTTACTTCCACCTCTTCGAAGGCTTCGATGAGGTCGCCCTCCTGGATGTCGTTGTATCCGGCTATCGAGATACCGCAGTCGTAGCCCGAAGTGACCTCCTTGACGTCGTCTTTCATGCGCTTGAGCGAACCGAGCTCGCCGGTGTAGCGCACGATGCCGTCGCGGATGAGGCGCACCTTGCACGAACGCTTGATTTTGCCTTCGCGCACGATAGCGCCGGCGATGGTGCCGACCTTCGAAATCTTGAATGTCTGGAGCACTTCGGCGGTGCCGGTCACCTCTTCCTTGAGCTCGGGGGCAAGCATGCCTTCCATAGCGTCCTTCACCTCTTCGATGGCCTGGTAGATGACCGAGTAGAGACGGATTTCAACCCCGTCGTGCTCGGCGGCGCGGCGTGCGGCCTGCGAGGGACGCACCTGGAAGCCGATGATGATGGCGTCGGAGGCGGCGGCAAGCGTGACGTCGCTCTCCGAGATGGCGCCGACGGCTTTGTGGAGCACGTTGACCTTGACCTCTTCGGTAGAGAGCTTGATGAGCGAGTCGGAGAGTGCTTCGATTGAACCGTCGACGTCGCCCTTGACGATGATGTTGAGCTCGTGGAAGTTGCCGATGGCGCGGCGGCGGCCGATTTCCTCGAGGGTGGTACGCTTGGTGGTGCGCAGACCCAGTTCGCGCTGCAACTGCTCGCGCTTCGAGGCGATTTCGCGCGCTTCCTGTTCGGTCTCCATCACGTTGAAGGTGTCGCCGGCGGTCGGGGCGCCGTTCAGACCGAGCACGAGTGCCGGTTCGGCGGGTCCCGCTTCCTTGATGCGCTGGTTGCGCTCGTTGAACATGGCCTTCACGCGGCCGAAGTGGGTTCCGGCCAGGATGACGTCGCCGATGCGGAGCGTGCCGTTCTGCACGAGCACCTTGGCCACGTAGCCGCGGCCCTTGTCGAGCGACGACTCTACGATTGAGCCGGTGGCGCGACGGTTGGGGTTGGCCTTGAGGTCGAGGAGTTCGGCTTCGAGCAGCACCTTTTCGAGGAGTTCCTCCACGCCGATGCCCTTCTTGGCCGAGATGTCCTGGCTCTGGTATTTGCCGCCCCACTCTTCGACGAGGTAGTTCATCTGAGCAAGTTCCTGCTTGATGTTGTCGGGGTTGGCGGCGGGTTTGTCTATTTTGTTGATGGCGAAGACGATGGGCACGCCTGCGGCCGAGGCATGGTTGATGGCCTCGACGGTCTGGGGCATGACGTTGTCGTCGGCTGCCACGATGATGATGACGATGTCGGTGACCTTGGCGCCGCGGGCACGCATGGCGGTGAACGCCTCGTGGCCTGGGGTGTCGAGGAATGTGATGTGGCGACCATCCTTGAGGGTCACGTTGTAGGCACCGATGTGCTGCGTGATGCCGCCCGCTTCGCCGGCGATGACGTTGGCGTCGCGGATATAGTCGAGCAGCGAGGTCTTGCCGTGGTCGACGTGGCCCATGACGGTCACGATGGGCGGACGCGACACGAGGTCTTCCTCGGAATCTTCCTCCTGCTGGATGGCTTCGACCACTTCGGCCGATACATACTCGGTGGAGTAGCCGAATTCGTCGGCCACGATGTTGATGGTCTCGGCATCGAGGCGCTGGTTGATTGACACCATCACGCCGAGGTTCATACAGGTGGCGATAATCGAGTTGACGGGCACGTCCATCATCACGGCGAGGTCGTTGGCCGTCACAAACTCGGTGAGTTTGAGCGTCTTGCTCTCGGCTGCCGCTTCGGCTGCCGCTTCGCGGTCGCGCGTGGCCACGGCCTCGCGTTTCTCCTTACGCCACTTGGCGCCCTTCTTGAGACCCTTGTCTTTCGAGGTGAGGCGTGCCAGGGTGTCGCGCACCTGCTTCTGCACATCCTCTTCGGTCACTTCGGGAGCATGTCCGCGCTTGCCGCGCTCCTTGCCCTGGCCGCCGCGTCCCTGACCGCCGCCCTGAGCGTTGTTGCGGTCGCCGCGCGAGCCGCGCTGACGGTCGTCGCCGCCACGGCGGTTGTCGTTGCCCGAAATCTGATTGCCGGCCTTTTCGACGTCGATTTTCTCTTTGCCGCCGCCGATGCGCTGACGCTTCTTGCGTGCCTGACCGTCGGCCGAGGCCTGTGCGCCCTGGGCCTGGTTGCCGCGACCGCCGCGGCCTCCGTCCTTACCCTTCTTTTTGGGGCGGGTGCTCTGGTTGAGGTTCTTGAGGTCGATTTTGCCGAGGATTTTGGGGCCGGTCACCTGAGGTTCCGACGAGAAGCGGAACACTTCGGGTTCGGCCGGTTCGGCGGGAGCTTCGGCCTTCGGTGCCTCGGTTTGCGAGGGGGCAGCTTCGGCCTTGGGCGTCTCTGCCTTGGGGGCTTCCTGCTTCGGAGCTTCGGGCTTCGGAGCGGCCTTGGGGGCTTCTGCCTTGGGCTCGGGTTTGGGCGCAGGCTTCTCCTCGGCCTTCGGCGCAGCCTTGGGGGCGGGCTTGGCGTCGAGGTCGATTTTGCCCACCACCTTGGGGGCATTGACCGCGGGGACTTCAACCTTCACTTCCTCGGGCTCGGCCTTCGGCTCGGCTTTGGGCTCCGGCTTCGGCTCTGCCTTGGGGGCTTCAGCCTTGGGCTCGGGCTTGGGCTGCTCGGGCGCCACGGGGTTGCCTTTGGCGTCGAGGTTGATGTGGCCCACTACCTTGGGGCCTCTCACGGCCGGCTGTGCCTCTTCGGCGGCCTTTTCGGGCGCGGGTGCTTTTCCCTCCTTCTCGCGGCGCATCTGCTCGATGCGTTCACGCTCCTTGCGGTCGGGCTGGAAGGTCTCGACAAGGATGTCATACGATTTCTCGTCGAGACGGGTGTTGGGGCGATCTTCGATTGCGATGCCTCGTTGCTGCAACGTTTCGATTACGGTCTGCGTCGAAATGTTGAATTCTTTTGCTGCTTGACTTATCTTTATTCTGGGCATATACGATATAAGAGGGATGGGGGTGAGGAGAGAGCGGGGGGGTGAAAAGGTTGAATCGAGGGGAGAGACGCGCCGGGCGTGCGAGCGCCGGTTACTGCTCGGCTGCGGGCTCGGCGGGTGTCTCGGCTTCAGGTTCGGTCTCGGCGGGAGCTTCGGCAGGCGCTTCAGCCTCGGCGGGGGCTTCGGCTTCGTCCTCAAACTCGGCGGCGAGGATGCGAATCACCTCGTCGACGGTGTCTTCCTCGAGGTCGGCTTTGTCGATGAGCTCCTGACGGGGTGTCTTGAGCACGCTCTTCGCGGTGATGCAGCCCATGTCCTTGAGGGCATCGATTACCCAGCCGTCGATTTCGTCCTTAAACTCGTCGAGGTAGATGTCTTCCTCCTCGGCGGCGTCGGCGGGCGAGTCGCGGAACACGTCGATGGTGTAGCCGGTGAGCTTCGAGGCGAGCTTGATGTTGAGACCCCCCTTGCCGATGGCCAGCGACACCTGGTCGGGCTCGAGGAACACCTCGGCGCGCTTCTCGTCTTCGTCGAGGTGGATGCTCTTGATGCGGGCGGGGCTGAGGGCGCGCTGTATGAAGAGCGACGGGTTTGAGGTGTATTGTATTACGTCGATGTTCTCGTTGTGGAGTTCGCGCACGATGCCGTGGATGCGCGAGCCCTTGATGCCGACGCAGGTGCCCACGGGGTCGATGCGGTCGTCCATGCTCTCGACGGCTATCTTGGCGCGCTCGCCGGGGATGCGGGCTATGGCGCGGATGTGTACGAGGCCGTCCATCACCTCGGGTATGTCGCGCTCGAAGAGGCGGCGAAGGAAGGTCTCCGACGTGCGCGACACGTAGATTTTGGGATTGTTGTTCTTATTGTCTACCTGATGGATTACGGCCCAGACATGTTCGCCCTTGCGGAAGAAGTCGCCGGGAATCGACTCCGATTTGCTCAGGAAGAGGTCGTTTTTCTCGTCGTCCTGCAGGAGGGTCTCGCGGCTCCAGGTCTGATAGACCTCGCCCGACACCAGCTCGCCTTCCATCTCTTTGAACTTCTCATAGATGGCTTTCTTCTGCATGTCGAGGATTTTGGTCTGGAGGGTCTGGCGCAGGATGAGGATGGCGCGGCGACCGAAGTCGGTGATGAAGATTTCCTTGGTGTGGTCTTCGCCGATTTCCACGTCGGGGTCGTCGTCGGCGCGGGCGTCGGAGAGCGAAATCTGAAGGTTGGGTTTGGTCACTTCGCCGTCGGGCACAACTTCGAAATTCTGGAAAATCTGCACGTCGCCCTTGTCGGGGTTCATGATTACGTCGATGTTGGCGTCGGTGTCAAACATCTTTGTCAGGGCAGAGCGGAAGCTGTCTTCGAGCACGCTGACCATCGTGGCCTTGTCGATATTCTTGAGGGCTTTGAATTCTGCAAAACTCTCCACCATATTGGGAGTCTCGTCTTTACGCACCATATCTAATTTTCAGGGGGTTATATTGTTCGGATTAACAGAATCGGGGTTACGGGGTTATTTGAAGTCGAAGTGATAGCAGACGCTCTTGCAGTCGGCGAGCGGCAGGTTGAGCTGCTCCTCTACCATCGAGGGGCGTTTCTGTCCCGGCTCCTTGACCTTGCGGCTGACGGCCACGGTGATTTCGGTGCCCTCGTCGTTGATGGCCTCGAGGCGGGCGGTCAGCTTGCGGCCGTCGCGCGTCAGGATGTCTACGTTGTCGCCGAGGTGCTTCTCATACTGGCCTTTCACCTTGAAGGGGGCCGAGAGTGAGGCGGTTCCCACTTCGAGCGAGTAGTCGGGTGCGCCGGGTGCGGCGTCGAGCAGCTCGACGAGCTTACGGTTGAGCTCGGCGCAGAAGTCGAGGTCTACCCCGGTGGGCGAGTCGAGCTCCACCACCACGTCGTCGGCCGGGCTGACGGTGATGTCGACGACGAATGCGTCGGTGCCCGCTATCTGCGCGGCCACTGTTTCTTCAATCGCGGTTTTATCTATCATAATCTGCTTTGTCTTTCGAATTCATTCACGGCGGCGCGGACGCACACGCCCACACCCACCTAATAAAGAGCGGAGGAGCACCGTTTGGCCTCCTCCGCGACTTAAATTTCTGCAAAGATACGAAATTTTATTAATATAAGGTATACATCCCGCCGCCGAACGGCATATTTTAGAAATGTTTAACTAATTTTGATTTTAATTCGCACTTCCCCTTCCCCACAAACATCCCCCCTCACGACCTGTCTCTTATAAAGATGGGACGCTGCCGACGACGAGTCGAGGGTAGAGGGCGGGGGG
>JAIDCC010000077.1 GCA_029056055.1 Duncaniella sp. | reverse complement strand
GAGGAGGAGCCAGGGGCGGAGGGGGAGGAGGATTTTGCGGTTGTCGCGGTCGCGGAGGCGGTAGGTGGAGGCTTTTTCGGTGATGAATTCGCCGGGGACGGGGGTGATGGTCATGTCCCAGGTGTCGATGATTTCGACTTTGAAGTGTGTGCCGGGGGTGAGTTTGGCGAAGTTGTCGCAACGGGCAGGGAGGTCGAAGGTCCATTCGCCGGGCATTTCGCGGCCGAAGTAGACGAGGTAGTGTCCGGGGCGGCTGACGGAGGTGCGAATGTCGCGTGAGATGTCGGCGGGTCGGAGGGGGCCACCCATTGAGGAGAGGATGTCGCGGGCGAAGCCGATGCGTTGCCAGGAGGTGCCGCGGGGTGTGGCGCCTTCAGCCCACATGATGGTGTCGGTTTCGACGTCGGGGCGACGGAGACATTCGCCGTGGGTGACGTAGATGCCGCCCATGAGGCCGTTCCAGATGCGGTGGAGCATCTCTTCGCCGGAGAGACGACCCCAGCGGTTGGGGAGGTTGCCTTCGTAGCAGACCTCGTCCATGACGACGGGAGTGTGGTAGACCGACCAGAGGATTGCGGCACGGCCCGGCTCCATGACGGGGGCTTCGTCTTGGATAGAGGCGTGGGTGAGCGCGGGGTGATAGGGGAAGTAGGTGGCCGTAGAGCCGTGGATTGAGAGGAGGTGTCGCGAGGGGTCGGCGGCGGCGACGCGCTCAATCATTTCGCGCCAGTCGGCTTCGGATTTGGCTCCGACGTAGTCGTATTCGTTGGCCATGCTCCACCAGACGTTGGGGCGCGAGGCGAGTCGGGCGACGACGTAGTCGAGATAGCGGCGGTTGACCTCCATGGGCATTGTGTCGAAGCCCCAGATGCCTTTGTCGTAGGGGTGGAAGAGGATGAGGTCGGCTTCGACACCGATGATAGCGAGGGAGTCGACACAGCGTTCGAGTTTCTCAAAGAACAGAGGGTTGAAGCGGGTGAGGTCGAAAGAGTGTCCGGCGCGTCCGCGGAGGGTCATGCCCTCGACGGCGCTTTCACCCTCGGCGAAGGGGAAGAGTTCCGGCTCTTTGTTGCAGAGGGCGTAGTTTTTGGGCATGATGCACATGCGCACCTTATTGAAACGAGCGCGGGCGAGGCCGTCGACGGTGAGGCGGCGGAGTTCGGGAGTCATGTGCATCCAGGCGTAGGCAGTGGTACCGAAGGGTGCGTAGGGGGTTGAGTCGGCGGCGTAGGCGAAAGTGTGGCGCGAGTCGACACGCACGGGGCCGCGCGAGGCGGGAGCGCCTTCGACCATGAACTCGCCCGAAAGGCCGTCGAGCGCGGGAATGGAGGAGGCTATCGAATAGGTGTAACGGCCGGCGCGCTCGGGCATGAAGCGGACTCGCATGGAGCCTCGGCCATCGTAGAAGCCGGCGATGTGGAGGGTGTCGGCGGGAGCGTCGGCACAGACCACCGCCATCCGGACGTAGGAGTCGGTGAAGTGGTTGAGAGCGGGGTCGGCAGGAGCGTCGCCCTTCCATTCGAAGAAGCTGAAGGGGCGGATGGAGAGAGCCTGAGCGGCAAAGGCAGCTGCAACAGACAGAGCAGCAAAGAGAAAGCGAAGTTTCATGTGTAAGTAAGTTCTAAAAATAAAACGATATATGTGAAGAAAAATTCTTGAACAATAAAACTCGTTCTTTTTGGATGCTTTATGCTTGTCACTCAGTTGTGTAGCACGGCTACACTCCTTCGTTCCGCGCAAAAATCATCTCAAAAATAACTTCGTTTTATCTGTTCATTTATTTTTCTCACTTACTTATCGGATTTGATTTCGGGAGTGCAAAGATACAAAAAATCTGCCTAACGCGAAAACGGGCGCGAGGCGCGAGGGCGTTTTTGTTTTGGAAGATAGGAGGAAATTTCGTAATTTTGCAGCGGAGCAGTTTTGCACTTTTCTAAAGGAAGGCAGCCCGGTTCCAACTTATACCAAGCCAACAACACATAAAAATATGACACTTACGACACTTACCGCCATATCGCCAGTAGACGGCCGCTACCGTTCGAAGTGCGAGCGTCTTGACGAATATTTCTCGGAATTTGCCCTGATACGCTACCGCGTGAAGGTAGAGGTGGAATACTTCATCGCCCTTTGCGAGTTGCCTCTGCCCGCGCTTGCGGGGATTGACCCGAGCGTGAAAGAGAAACTGCGCGACATCTACAAGAATTTCACCGTAGAGGACGCGCAGCGCATCAAGGAAATCGAAAGTGTCACCAACCACGACGTGAAGGCCGTGGAATACTTCCTCAAGGAGCATTTCGATGCGCTCGGTCTTGAGGCCTACAAGGAGTACATCCACTTCGGACTGACGTCGCAGGACATCAACAACACATCGGTGCCCATGTCGATAGCCGACGCGCTGCGCGAGGTCTACCGCCCCGCCATCGAGGAGCTCGTGAAGCATCTGGAGGAGCGCGCCGAGGCATGGTATGACATACCGATGCTTGCGAAGACCCACGGACAGCCCGCGTCGCCGACGCGTCTGGGCAAGGAAATCATGGTGTTTGCCTACCGTCTGCGCCGTCAGCTCGACCTGCTCGACGCAGTGCCCGTCAGCGGCAAATTCGGAGGCGCCACGGGCAACTTCAACGCCCACCTCTGCGCGTTCCCCGAAATAGACTGGAGAGAGTTCGGCTGCAAATTTCTGAGCGAACGTCTCGGCATAGTGCGCGAAGAGTATACGACGCAGATTTCGAACTACGACAACTTGGCTGCACTCTTTGACGCGCTGGCTCGAATCAACAATATCATCCTCGACCTCGACAGAGACATGTGGATGTATATCTCGATGGAATATTTCAAGCAGAAAATCAAGGCTGGCGAAGTCGGGTCGTCGGCTATGCCCCACAAGGTGAACCCTATCGACTTCGAAAACTCGGAGGGTAACCTGGGATTGGCCAACGCTGTGTTCGGCCATCTGGCAACGAAGCTGCCGGTGTCGCGCCTGCAACGCGACCTGACCGACTCGACGGTGCTTCGCAACGTGGGTGTGCCCTTGGCGCACACGCTCATTGCCATCGCTTCAACCATGAAGGGCATGGGCAAGCTTCTGCTCAACCGCGACGCCATCGACGCCGACCTCGACAATACGTGGAGCGTTGTGGCCGAGGCTATCCAGACCATCCTGCGCCGCGAGGGCTATCCGAAGCCTTACGAGACGCTTAAGGCGCTGACCCGCACGAATACGGCGGTGACGGCCGAGAGCATCGCGGCTTTCATCGACACGCTCAATGTGTCGGAGGAGGTGAAGGCTGAGCTGAAGCGACTGTCGCCGCACAGCTATACCGGATATTAAGCCGCGGATTTTCCTCGGAATTTCGGGGCGCGCGCGGATTGATGCGGATTTTGCCACGGAATTGACGCGGCGATTTGGCTCCCGGCGATTTTGGGACGCGGATATTGGCGCGGATTTGACGCGGATATTGGCGCGGATTTGACGCGGATTTTGGCGCGGATTTGACGCCCGGCACCGCAAACCGCGGAAGCAACGCGGCGATTTTGGGACGCGGAGACACGGATTTAGCCAAGGAGACGCGGATTGACGCCCGGCACCGCAAACGTGCCAAAGGCACGTCCGTACATAGTCGCGTAGGATTGATGCGCTGCGAAAGAAAATTTAACCGATAACCTTAAAACTCTCTCATAACTACGTCACGCACACCGCTCACATCAGCAGTCAAAATACGTTTCGCCTGCATAGCCTTGCTATGGTTGGTGCTCTGTTGGCTCGTAGTATCCTCGCAGCCGTTTACGGCGGAGGTGGCCTTCTGGCTCCTCGCGTCGGCCATCATAGTGTGGGTGCCTTTATATAAGAAGTATTTCAGGAATGAAAAACGAAAAGATGAGCACTGACCCAAGCGCCTCGGGCCCGACGACGGGCGAGGAGAGGCCGGAAATGGAGCTACTGTCGGGCATCAACTCGCCCGCCGACCTGCGCCGCCTGACGGTGGAGCAGCTGCCACAGGTGTGCGCCGACCTGCGCTCGTTTCTCATCAATTCGCTCTCGTCGCATCCGGGGCACTTCGCTTCGTCGATGGGAGCGGTAGAGTTGACCGTGGCATTGCACTACGTGTTTGACACCCCCTACGACCGCATCGTGTGGGACGTCGGGCATCAGGCCTACGGCCACAAGTTGCTAACGGGGCGCCGCGACAGTTTCGCCACGAACCGCACGCTCGGGGGACTCTCGGGATTTCCCACCCCGAAAGAGAGCGAATATGACACCTTTGCGGCGGGTCACGCCTCAAACTCCATCTCGGCCGCGCTCGGCATGGCCGTGGCCGCCAATCTGAAAAAAGATGAGCCGCGGCGCAACGTAGTGGCCGTGATAGGCGACGCCTCGATAAGCGGCGGACTGGCATTCGAAGGGCTCAACAACGCCGCCAACTCGAAGGCCGACCTGCTGATAATACTCAACGACAACGACATGTCGATTGACCGCAATGTCGGGTCGCTCAACTCATACCTGGCCAACCTGACCACGTCGCGCCCCTACAACAACCTGCGCGAGATGGTGGCGGCCGGACTGCGGCGCATGAACCTCATCTCGCCCAAGAGCCGGGGGAGCATCACGCGCTTCAACAACTCGCTCAAGTCGCTGCTCGTCAGCGAGCAAAACATATTCGAAGGTCTCGACATACGCTATTTCGGACCGTTTGACGGGCATGACGTAGGGACGCTGGTGCGTGTGCTCAACGACATCAAACACCTGCGCGGGCCGCGGATACTGCATCTGCGCACCGTCAAAGGGAAAGGTTTCGCACCGGCCGAAAACGACCCCGCCAAGTGGCACGCCCCGGGGAAATTCGACCCCGTGACAGGCATACGACTGCCCGAAGCGTCGGACTGCCCGCCGAAGTATCAGGAAGTATTCGGCAAACACCTCGTAGATATAGCCGGGCGCGACCCGCGCGTAGTGGCCATCACGGCCGCGATGCTCTCGGGCACGTCGGTGAACCGCATGTTGGCCGCCTATCCCGACCGCACGTTTGACGTAGGCATCTCCGAGGGGCATGCCGTCACGTTTGCCGGCGGTCTGGCCAAGGAAGGGATGAAACCGGTAGTGGCCATCTACAGCTCGTTTCTGCAACGCGCCTACGACCACATCATCCACGACGTAGCGCTCGAAGGGCTGCCGGTGGTGTTCTGCATCGACAGAGCGGGCCTCGTGGGCGAAGACGGCGCGACACATCACGGCGTGTTCGACCTGGCCTACCTCCGCACCATCCCCGGCATGACCGTGGCCTCGCCGCGCAACCAAAACTATCTGCGCTCGCTCATGGAGACAGCCGTGGCGTGGCCCGGACCGTTCGCGATACGCTATCCGCGCGGGCGCGGCGAAAAGACGCCCGACACCGAGCCGCGGCAGCTTCCCGTGGGGCGCGGCGAAAAGCTGCATGACGGCGCCGACCTGACGGTGCTGACAATAGGGCCGGTGGCCTCCGACGCCCTGCGCGCCATAGAGCGGGTGGAGCGTGAGACAGGGCGCACGATAGCCCTTTACGACATGATTTTCGTGAAACCGCTCGACGAAGAGATACTGCGCGAAGTGGCCGCGAAAGGGATACCGGTCATCACCATAGAAGACGCCTCGGCAGCGGGAGGCATGGGGTCGGCGGTGCTCGAATGGATGGCGGCCAACGGCAAGAACGTGCCCGTAAAATGCCTGGGCGTCCCTGACCGCTTCATACCGCAGGGCACACCGGCGCAGCTGCACCATCTGTGCGGATTTGACGAACAGGGCATAGCCGACGCAATACTTAAAACTCTCGAGCAATGAAAATCGTGATAGCCGGGTGTGGCGAAGTGGGGACGCATCTTGCCAAACTCCTCTCGCGCGAGGAGCAAGACATCACGGTGGTGGCCGAAGATGCCGAAAAACTCGCCCCCCTCGACGCCAACTTCAACCTGCTGACCATCGTAGGCCACCCGACATCGTTCAGGTCGCTCAAAGAGGCGGGCGTGGCATCGTGCGACCTCTTCATAGCCGTCACGCCCCACGAGACGCGCAACATCCTTGCGTGCTCGATAGCCAAACACTTAGGCGCGAAGAAGACCGTGGCGCGCATAGACAACTATGAGTTCATGGACCCGCGCAACCGCGATTTCTTCAACGACATCGGCGCCGACGACGTGATTTATCCGGAGTATCTCGCCTCGATGGAGATACTCGACGCGCTGAAGCGCAACTGGGTGCGCTCGTGGTTTGAGCTTCATGACGGCGAGCTGATACTCGTCGGGGTGAAACTGCGCGAGGGCGCGCCGCTCATCGGCAAAAAACTCAAAGACATAGGCCGCGAGATACGCGACTTCCACGTGGCCGCCATCAAGCGCAACCGCGAGACCATCATCCCGGGCGGCGACGACGCCCTCTGCCCAAACGACATAGTCTACTTCATGTCGACGCGCGACCATGTAGACACCATAGCCGAACTGTGCGGCAAGACCGAGCGGCGCATACGCAACGTCATCATCATGGGAGGCAACCGCATAGCCGTCAGACTCTGCGCCATGGCCGGCGACAAATATAACTTCCGCATACTCGACCCCGACAAGGAGCTGTGTCTGAGTCTGTCGGAAAAATGCCCCGACGCGTTGATAATCAACGCCGACGCGCGCGACACCGACGCGCTGCGCGAGGCGGGCATCGAAGAGGCCGACGCCTTCATAGCCCTGAGCGACAGCAGCGAGGCCAACATCCTGACATGTCTGAGCGCCAAGGAATTCGGGGTGTTCAAGACGGTGGCGCAGGTGGAAAACATACAGTTCATCCCGGTGGCCGAGAGCCTCAACATCGGCACGGTGGTCAACAAGAAACTCCTTGCCTCGTCGCGCATCTTCCAGATGCTTCTGGCGCGCGACAGCTCGACGTCAAAGGTGATGGCACTCGCCGATGCCGAAGTGGCCGAAATCGAGGCATCGGAAGGGTCGAAAATCACCCGTGGCCCCGTCAAAGACCTCCATCTGTCGCGCGACATGACCATAGCCGGACTGATACGCGACGGCAAGGGTCACCTCGTGGGTGGTATGACCGTAATCCAGCCGGGCGACCGCGTCGTGGTGATGACCCTCAACGGAGTGATACATAAAGTAGAACGGCTCTTCTCATGAAACCATTCAAGCAATCTCGCGCACGCGGCGACTTCGGGACACCGCGACATAAGCGGCACCGGCTCAACCTGCACTACCCCACTTTCGAGTCGATACGCAAGCTGTTGCCGTTGGTGAACTTTCCGGCCGTGCTCCGCATCATCGGACTGCTGCTCCTCATCGAAGGGGGCTTTCTGGTGGTGCCGACCGTGGTGTGCGCGTCATATTGCGAGGGCGATTTCGAGGGATTTCTCGTGGCCACCGCCGCGGCGCTGCTCGGCGGAAGTCTCATGGCTTTCGGGATACATCCGCAGACGCCCAACATGGGCAAGCGCGAGGGCTTCCTGCTGACGGCACTGGTGTGGGTGTTCTTTTCTGCGGTCGGCATGATACCCTTCATGCTGATGCGCCACCACCCTCTCGGGGTGAGCGACGCCTTCTTTGAAGCGATGTCGGGCTTCACCACCACGGGGGCGTCGGTGATGGACTCCGTGGCGGGACTGAGCCACGGCATCATCCTATGGCGCGCGCTCATGCAATGGATAGGGGGCATGGGTATCATACTTTTCACACTTGCCGTAATCCCGATGCTCAACCGCTCGGGGGGCATACAGATGTTTAACGCCGAGGTGACGGGCATCACCCACGACAAACTGCGTCCGCGCATCTCGCAGACCGCCAAGAGCCTCTGGGGCATCTATTCGGCGCTGACGCTGACGCTTTTCGCACTGCTCGCCGCGGGGCCGATGGACGGCTTCACGGCTGTGTGCTACGCATTTTCGACAATGTCGACAGGCGGCTTCGCCACAACAGACGCGGGGCTCGAACTATGGGATTCAGACTACGCCATGGTGGTGGTGATGGCATTCATGTTTCTGGGAGGCGTGAGTTTCACGCTGCTCTACAGGCTGGTGCACGGCGAGTTTCGCAAGCTCTGGGCCAACGACGTGTTTCGCTACTACCTGGGCATCATCGGGGTGTTTTACGTGCTGTTCGTGATAGCCATCATCCGCGCGGGGCACCCGCTGACGCTGCGCACTCTCGCCATCGAACCGCTTTTCCAAATCATTTCGTTCATATCGTCGACGGGCTACACGGTGCCGACGTTCCCGACGTGGGGCACGTTTGTGCTCGCGATGGTGTTCATCCTGCTCTTCTTCGGCGCGTGCGCGGGGTCGACGAGCGGCGGCGCGAAAATCGACCGACTGATTTATCTGCTCAAGAACTGCCGCAACGAAATCATGCGAACCATCTATCCCAACAACATTCTGACGGTAAGGGTGAACGGCCATGTCATTCCCCACGACATCATCGCCAAAGTGGTTGCGTTTCTGTGTCTATACGTGCTCATCATCGTGGTGGGGGGCATCGTGCTGTGCGGCATGAGAGTGCCGCTGATTGACGCATTCTTCACCGCGTTTACCTGCATCAGCAACACGGGTTTGCCCACAGGTATCACGGGCTACGGACAGAATTTCGGCATCATTCCCGACGCGGGCAAGTGGGTGCTGGCCATTATCATGCTCATCGGACGTCTGGAGCTCTTTACGGTGCTGATACTTTTCTCGCCGTCGTTCTGGCGGAAGTAGAGGCCCTGGCTTCGCTGAAGCTCGCCCCACCTCCAAAAAGGCTGACGCGCAACAAATAAAACCCCACGAATGGCTTCGTGGGGTTATTTGTTGCGTCAGTCGTGATGCTTGTGGTGTTTCTTCTTTTTCGGCTTCTTGTGCTTCTTATGTTTCGGAGGTTTCGGGGGACGATAGTCGCCGCCATAGTAACCGTCGAGCGGGATGGAGTTTTCATACTCCACGCCGGCATGGGTGCGGAGCACTCCGCAGGAGGTCATTGCGCCCGAGAGACAGAAGAGTGCCGTCAGGAGGCCCAGAGCCGTGAGTCGGATTTTGCGGGATTTCATTTTCGGAGAGAGTTGATAGATTTGAAACGTTGAGGTTTTATCTATCATAACCATCGCGGAGGCTTTAAGGTTCACTGCGGCGTGCGGCACGCTTGGAATTTGCGGGAAACCAGCCCTTGCGGACGCGCTCCACCTGCTCGTCGATTTCGCGGATGCTCCAGAAGCAACTGAAGGCCGTCACGCCGAGAATCGACGAAATGATGATGTTGCTGACCGAAAGCGCGGCGATGAGAAACATCACGCCGGCAGCGGCAAACGCCCATTTGATGCGCGGGCCGAAATAGTATTCGCCCTTGATGACGAGCGGATGAAAAAGCCCTATGATGACAAAAGTGGCCAAACCGATGAGCAGGCCGCCGAGATGGTATTCGTGAATAAATTCTGTCATTTAAAATAAAACTATTTCTCTCACTTAGTTAATCAATTAAAGTAGCTTAGCGAAGCGAGGGTCTGCTGATACTGATAGAGGGTTTCGAGGTAGTCGCGGCGGGCGGCAATGAAATAGTTAACCTCCTCGATGTAGGTGAGGAAGGTAATCTGGCGGGCGTCGAGAGCCTTTTTGAGCAGAATCATCGAGGCCTCGGTTGTGACCACGGGGGTGTATTCGTCGATGATGTGGCCGAGCGCTTTGAGTCGGGCTAAATCGGCATTGACCGAGGCCTGACGGCGGGTGACGGCGTTTTCGGCCTCCATGCGGATGGATTCGGCCTGAAGCTGCGACGACTTGATGCGCTTGTTGCCGTAGAGAAACGGGAGGGTCACACCGATGGTGAAGCCGTTGAAGTCGCCTCCGAGTTCTGTCTCGTGGGCATAGCCGAGCGAGAAACCGGGCAGGAGCGAGCGACGCTCTACGCTCTCGGCGGCTTTAAGAGCCTTGATGCGGAGGTCGGCTGCTGCGGCCTGAGGGTCGAGGGCGGCGATGGCCTCGCGCGTGACGGGGACGGAAGAGATGTCGAACGCTGGATACTCATAGTCGAAATCCTTGAGCAATTCGGCGGCATCGGCTCCGGCGGTCATGGCCGAAAGCGACGAGAGCAACACCTCGCGCTCGGCTTCGAGGCTGTGAAGGGCGCGATGCACGGCGATGCGTTCGATGACGGTCTTGTTGTAATCAAGAACCGTTTCGTCGCCGGCATCGGAGGCTATGCGGTAGCGGTATTCGAGCGAGTCCATGCGGGCGGCGAGGCCGGTTTCGAGCTCGATGTTCTTATAGTTGTTGACGATGTCGACGAGCAGCAGGCGAGCCTCGGCGCGGAGGTCGCGCAGAGCGGCCTCGCGGTTGGCCTGAAGGGCAATTTCGTTGGCCTTGACGGCGCGACGGCGTGCGGCGTAGAGGCCGGGCCAGTCGAACGACTGAGTCACCGAGAGTTCCCATTTGTTGCCGATTTCGTCGTTGTTGCCCCAGACGCGGGTGAATTCCACCTCGGGAGCTTCGAGAGTGTTCTCGGCTTTTTGGTCGAGAATTTCAGCGCGGTCGGCTATAGCAGCGATGGCATCGGAGGGATTGAGGGCCACGACGCGGTCGAGAAGAGTATTGAAATCGGCCGCGCATGCGGCGCCGGCCACCAGCGAGGCAGCCACGAGCGTTGTTAGTCGAATCATTTATCTATCAGTCTTATCAGTACGTTTCTGAGTAATGTCGTAGAGCACGGGCACCACGAAAAGGTTGAGCACGGTCGACGACAGGAGTCCGCCGAGAATCACGATGGCGAGGGGCGACTGGATTTCGTTGCCGGGGCGCGAGCCGTTGACGGCGAGAGGAATCAGCGCGAGGGCCGAGGAGAGGGCGGTCATGAGTATGGGGTTGAGACGGTCGGCGGAACCGTTCATGATGCGCTCGCGCAGGCCTTCGCCACGGCTTTGGAGAGTGTCGTAGCGCGACATGAGGAGCATACCGTTGCGGGTGGCGATGCCCATGAGCGAGATGAAGCCGATGATTGCGGGGATGTTGAGCTGTCCGGAGGTGAGCACGAGGATGAGGACACCGCCGATGAGGGCAAGAGGCATGTTGACCATGATGACGAGGCTTCGTGCCCACGAGCGGTATTGGCTGTAGAGGAGCAGCACGATGACCACGAGGGCGAGGGCCGAGACGAGCAGCAGACGGCGCGAGGCTGAGGCTTCGCTCTCGAACTGGCCGCCGTAGGTGACGCGGTAGCCTTCGGGGAGGGAGACTTCGGCGTCGACTTTGGAGCGGATTTCCTCGACGGCACTGCGGAGGTCGCGCCCTTCGACGTTGGCCGAGATGACTATGCGACGGCTCACGTCCTCACGGTTGATGGTGTTGGGGCCTGTGGTGACCGTGATTTCGGCCACTTCCGAGAGGGGCACCTTGCCGCGCGGCGTGTCGATGGAGAGCGAGGCTATGGCGTCGCGGCTCTCGCGAGCCAAGGGCGACATTTTCAGGCGGAGGTTATAGGGAAAACCTTTTTCGTAGACCTGCGAGACGACTTCGCCGGCGAGCGCCACTCTGACAAACTCGGCGAAGCGGCTGAGAGGCACGCCGTAGTAGGCGAGCATGTCGCGGCGGGGACGGATGTCGAGCTGCGGGCGTTCCACCTGCTGCTCGATGTTGAGGTCGGTGATGCCCTCGACTTCCGACATCTCGTTTTTGATGAGAGTGCCGAGGCGGTAGAGCTGCGTGAGGTCGTCGCCGAAGAGTTTGACGGCTATCTGAGCCTCGGTGCCGGAGAGCATGGCATCGATGCGGTGTGAGACGGGCTGACCTATTTCTACGTTGACGCCGGGGAGATGGCGGAACTCGGCGCGGAGGGCTTTGAGAAGGTCCTCGCGCGAGCGGTCGGTGAGGGTGTAGGGAGCTTCGATTTCGCTGACGTTGACGCCGAATGAGTGTTCGTCGAGTTCGGCGCGACCCGTCTTGCGGGCCACTGTCGAGATTTCGGGCATCGAGAGGAGGATGCGTTCGGCCTCGCGCCCGAGACAGTCGCTTTCGTCAAGTGCAAGGCCGGGGAGGGCGCTGACATTGACCGTGAAAGAGCCTTCGTTGAAGGGGGGCAGGAAGCTGCGGCCGAGGGTGAAGAAGAGGCCGAGCGAGAGGGCGAAAAGCGCGGCCGTAGCGCCCAGCACTGCTTTGCGCCGGGCGAGGGCGCCGGCGAGGGCGTGCTCGTAGCCGCGGCGCAGCCACACGACGAGGCGCGGTTCGCGCGAGAGGGCTTCCATAGCTTTCTTCGACCCGAGCAGGTAGGAGCAGAGCACGGGGGTGACGGTGAGGGCCACGATGGTGGAGGCCACGAGAGCCACGATGAACGCTATGCCGAGGGGGCGCAGGAGGCGGCCCTCCATGCCGTCAAGGAAGAAGAGCGGCAGGAACGAGGCCATGATGATGAGCGACGAATTGAAGATGGGCATTCTGACCTCGGCCGAGGCGTGATAGATGACGTCGATGAGGGCGGGGCTGGAGTCGGGCCGTTCGCGGCGCAGGCGTTTGTAGACGTTTTCGACGTCGACAATGGCGTCGTCGACGAGCGAGCCGATGGCTATGGCTATGCCGCCCAGACTCATGGTGTTGATGGAGAGACCCATGAGGTGGAGTGCGATGACGGTGACGATGATGCTGAGGGGGAGCGCCACGAGCGAGATGAGCGTGGTGCGCAGATTCATCAGGAAGAAGAAGAGCACCACGATGACAAAGATGGCGCCGACGAAGAGCGATTCCTGAAGATTGCTGATGGAGCGGCTGATGAAGTCGGCCTGACGGAAAATGTCGGTGTTGACCTTGACGTCGGCGGGGAGGGTGGCGCGGAAGCTTTCGAGCGATTCGTCTATTTCGCGGGTGAGGTCGATGGTCGAGGCCTTGGGTTGCTTGGTGACCGTGAGGAGCACGGCAGGATGCGTGTTGAGCGAGGCGAGGCCGAGGCGCGGTTCCTCGGGAGCCACTTCGATATCGGCCACGTCGGCGAGTGTCACGAGCCGGCCCGGTTCGGCCACGACAACGGCTTTCTTAAGCTCGTCGATGTCGGCTGTCGAGAGCGAGGCTTTGACGAGGTATTCGTTGCCGAATTCGTAGAGCACGCCGCCGGAGACGTCGACATTCATGCCCTCGACGGCTTCGCGCACATCGTCGAGCGACACGCCGTGGAGGTTCATACGCTCGGGGCGAAGACCGATGCGCCACTCCTTGACATCGCCACCGAGCACGCTCACCTGCGAGACGCCGCGGAGCGAGAGCAGCATGGGGCGCAGGCTGCGGTCGGCTATGGTGCGGAGTTCGGTCATGTCGGTCAGCGAGTCGGCGGTCAGACCGATTATGTACATTTCGCCGAGAATCGACGATTGCGGGCCGAGGGTGGGTTCGCCCACTCCGGCGGGGAAGCTGCCGCTGAGGGTGGCGAGCTTTTCTGAGACGGTCTGACGGGCGGCGTAGACGTCGGTGTCCCAGTCGAATTCCACCATCACGACAGAGAAGCCGGTGTCAGACGACGAGCGCACTCGGCGCACGCCGGTCGAGCCGTTGACGGCGGTTTCAATGGGATAGGTCACGAGTTTCTCCACCTCTTCGGGGGCCATACCGGGAGCTTCGGTCATAATGGCCACCGTCGGGGCGCTTAGGTCGGGGAAAATGTCGACATCGGTCTTGAGGACTACGGTCATGCCGTAGAGCAATAGCAGGGCCGAGAGTATCACTACGGCCACACGGTTGTCTAACGACGTGCGAATTATCTTGTTAAGCATGGCGGCACGTCGGGATTAATGGTGATGATGTCCTTCGGGAACTACTCCGGCCGTCTCGGCAAGACGCACGAATGTGGTGCCGGCGACGACCACCGAATCGCCTTCGGCGAGTCCGGACGTCACTTCATAGCGCAGGCCGTCGCCGCGTCCGAGCGTGACAGGAGTCTTGATGTAGGAATGTTCGGAGTTTTTGACGTAGACAAATTTCTCGCCCATCTGTTCGGCCACAGCCTCGCGGGGCACGCTGAGCACGCTGCCGGCCTTGTCGGCGAGCAGTCGCACCTCTACCGGTGTGCCTGCGGTGATGCCTTCGGTCATGTCAAACGAGAAATAGACGGGGATATAGCCGGGAGTCGAGGCGGCTCCGGCGGCCGAGTTCGACATCAGTTTTCCGCCCGCTTCGGAAAGGCGGCACATGCGGCCGTCGGCGAGGGTGATTACCGCATCCTTGACTGTGGGGAGGAAAGAGGCCTCCGATGCGGGCAGCAGGGCGCGGAGTGTCAGACGCCCGGTGCTTCCGATGGTTGCAACGACGTCGCCGGCGGCTACAATCTGTCCGTCGGCGGCGGGGAGCTGGCTGATTACACCTGATTTTACGGCCTTGACAATGCCCGAGGCTGCCGCGGGGCTGTAGGCCGCGCGGGCGGCATCGCGGGCGGCGAGGGCTTCGTTATACTCTTTGCGGGTGACGAGGCCGTCGGCGAGCAGGGTGGTGACGCGTTTCAGTTCGCGCTCGGCGGCGTCGAGGTTGGCTTTGGCCACAGCGTTTTCATTGGCGCCGCTCACCTCGGAGGCGGAAATTTGACCTATGGTCTGTCCTGCGCTCACCTGCGTGCCCACACTGATGCCGGGAGCGAGACGCAGTCGTCCGGCTGTCGGGGCGGCGGCCACGCTGATGTCTGAGCCTGTAGGCATAACTTCGCCCGCGGTTTTCACCACGTCGGCAAAGGGTGCGGCCGCTACAGCCTCTACACCCACTCCGAAGCGGGCTGCATCCTGAGGGGTCATTACGATTTCGCCGGGAGCATGTTCATGCTCGTGCGAGTCGGCTTCTTCTGCCTCATGGTCATGGTCGTGAGTGGCGTGAGCGTCATGCTCTTCGGCTTCGGTATGATGACTGTGCTCATGGTCGTGCGAGCCGGAACAGGACGGCATGCCAAACACAAAAGCCAGAAATGCTGCGCAGGTAATAAAAGGCTTCATAATAGTCTGATGGATTCGTTGTGCAAAGTTAATGATTTTTCTGTAGTTTGCCAAAAGCACCATTGCTCCCGACGACTGCAAAAGTAATAAATCACCGCCTTTCGGCCGTTACACAATTCTTTCCCCCGCGTTGCATCTTTCGGGGTTTCCCCCCTCTCTGCTTCCTGCCGAGGCGTTTCAAACTCAAACATATCGTTTTTCTGACATATTTTTCGTAAATTTGCGGTGGATAACTTCTCCTTCACCTCGCGACTCGATTCTTCTTCCGAGGTTCGCAAAGTTACCCCCTTACAACTCTTAATTGCTGTTGAAATGACAAAGGATGAGCTTGTAGCAAAGCTGCACGACATAGAATGGGAGGATTTTGAAGTCAAAGCTGCAAAATCCGAGTTGCCGAAGAATATCTGGGAAAGCGTCAGCGCCTTCTCAAATACCTCCGGCGGATGGATTGTGCTCGGCGTAAAGCAGTCGGGCAAGACATTCGAGATTCAAGGTGTAGATAACATCGAAAAACTCGAACAAGATTTTCTTGGCACCCTGCGCTCTGAGAAGTTCAACGAACGATTGGCTGTAACGTCTGAACGATACGACATTGACGGTAAAAAACTTCTTGCGTTTTATGTTCCGGAGGTTGATTTGAAGCCTGTCTATTTCGGCAGTCCCGTAAACACATTCATCCGGATGGGCAGTGGAGACCAAAGGGCAACCGAGGGAGAGATACGCGCCATGTTCCGCAATCAATCTTTCGGCAAGAAAACCGAAGAAACCATACCCGACACAAGTATTGAAATGCTCAACCTCAATACCCTGAAAAGTTATAGGTTTGCCCTTAGCCAGACTCAGAACCTCGTTAATCTTCGTGATGTGGATGATGCGGAGTTTTGCGAACAAGTCAATATCACGCGCAATGGTTTGCTCACGTATGCCGGACTTCTGATGTTCGGCAAAGCGCCCTACGTTCTTCGCTATGTGCCGACATTCTGCGTTGATTACATCGAGATTCCCGGTCCTACAATCCAGCAGGCCGAAGTGAGATACACCTATCGTATTCCGGAACAGGATAACATCTGGGAGGCTGTCCAGATTATCCTGCGTCGTTTCCGCACACTTGTTGATGCCCCCATACATATCAAAGACGATGGATTTGCGACAACAGATGAGAGTCAATACAAGGTGCTCCGCGAAGCCCTCGCCAACATGGTAATGCACTGCGATCACTTCGATTCGTTGCGTTCCTGCATCCGAGTCTATACCGACCACATCGAGTTTATGAATGGTGGAGCTTTCCCGCTTCCGGTCAAGGACATACTCGGAAAGATATATTCCAAACTCCGTAATCCGACGATTGCCAAACTCTTCCGTTTTGTCGGCATTGCCGAGAACGCTGGTTATGGCATGAACAAACTCGCGAGCTGGGAGACTCTGACAGGCGAACGACCCTCCATCGAAAGCGACCGCACCATCGCCACCGTATCCTTCCCCCTCCAATCTGCTATCCGGCGTAAGGTCGAAGACGGCGATGTCCCTGTAAATGTCCCTGTAAGTGTCCCTGTAAATGTCCCTGTAAATGTCCTTGTAAATGTCCCTGTAAATTTAAATGATACCCAGCAACAAGTTCTCAATCTTATTAAGGAGAATCAACAAATAACCCATAGAGAAATTGCGGAACGTCTATCCATGTCAGACAAAACCGCTAGACGCACCACAATAGCCCTCCGTCGATTAGGAATGATAACACGAGAAGGAAGTGATAAAAACGGATATTGGATGATTACCAAAGATTAAACTTCCTTATTAACCAACCTTAATGTGTCTTTACCGGGAACATAGTAAATCACCGGCTCCCGGCCGTTACACAATTCTTTCCCCCGCGTTGCATCTTTCGGGATTTCCCCCCTCAAATCAGCTATCCGGCGTAAGGGCGAAGAGGCTATGCCCCTGTAAATGGCCTTGTAAATGTCCCTGTAAGTATGAATGAGGCTAAAAGCGATGCTGAAAATAATGCTAAAATGATGCTGAAAGTGATGCTAAAATTTCCGGACTATCTTCTTCTTTTGAGTTGACTTTCCCTCTCATCGCTTCCTGCCGAGGCGTTTTGCAAGGCGGCGGTGCTCCTCGGCTTGCTGCGGCAACTCTATGGCATCGTAGACATCGGCGAGGAGTTCGTGGAAACCTATCTGTTGGCGTGTCGTAACTTTCTCCGGCTCGTCGTCGATGATGGCATCGATTCGCATGGCGCAATCAAGGGCGTTGTGAGGGTCGTCAAGTTTGTCGGAGTAGACACGTCCGAGCGCAATGAGGGCGTCGACATTGTCAGGGGCAGCGTCAAGAAGCGCGCGCAGGTCGGCCGACGCACCTTCGGCATCATCGAGCAGAAGTTTGGCTTCGGCGCGGTGACGAAGGGCATCGCGGTGAGTAGGGTCGAGTGTAAGGGTTTTGTCGAAATTGGCAATCGCCGGAGCCGGCAATTCGTCTTGCAGACAGTCGAGCCCCATTGAATAGTATTCCGCCGCCATGTCGGCAAATCGCCGTCGGTCGGCCTCGATGCGGGCTTTCAACTCGTCAATCTCGCGGCGATAGGCTGCCACGACGCGCAACTGACCGCGGGCATAGCGCATCAGTTTGGGGTCGTCGAGTATCGAGTGGCCGCGCAGACCTTCGGCAAACGCATCGAAAGCATCATAGATTCTCCCCTCGCGCAACGCTCTCTTCGCCGCGGCATACGAGGCATCGGCGTGGGCGCGCTCCAACGCCTCGGCATAGGCGCGGTTATCGTTGAACGTGCGGGCATAAGCGGTGATGGCAGGGTTGACAAACACGTCGCGCGGGGCAATCGTTGCGCGAAGGGTGAGCCCTTCTATCGAGCGGCAACGCGAGAGAGCCACGTAGGTCTGCCCTCCGGCAAAGGCTCCCGTCCCGAGGTCAATCGACACGCGCGAGAACGTGAGCCCCTGACTTTTATGTATGGTCAGTGCCCACGCCAGTTTCACGGGGTATTGGGTGAACGTGCCGAGCACTTCCTCGGCGATGGTTTTCTTCTCCTCGTTGTAGACGTAGCGCACGTTGGCCCACGCTTCGGGCTCTATGACGTGTTCGGTGCCGTCCTCGAGGGTCACTTTCAGAGTGTCGTCGGCTATCAGCGTGACACGTCCGAGCGAACCGTTGACCCAGCGCTTTTCCTGGTCGTTTTTGATAAACACCACCTGTGCTCCCTCTTTGAGACGCAGTGTCATGTCGGTAGGCAGGGCGTTTTCGGGAAACGTGCCTTCGATTTTTCCTTCAAACTCAAATTCAGGGCGGTCGATGGCTTTGAGATGAGCTTCGTTGATGTAGTCCACGGTGTCGCGGCGCGAAGCGAGGGTCATGGCAAACTCTTCGGATGGCCCGACGATGGGCGTGTCGGGGGGTACCACCTTCGCATTGAGCATCGCAAAGTCGGCTTGCGTGGCCGCTCCCTCACGCACGCGGTCGAGCAGCCCGATGAACTGCGGGTCGGTCTGGCGGTAGACTTTCTGCAGCTCTATCGCCACGGGGCTCAGGTCGTTAAAGGCGTGCGCGTAGAAGAAAAACGGGTGCGGATAGTGACGGCGGATTATGTCGCGCACGTCGGCGCTCACCACCGGTTCGAGCTGAAACAGGTCGCCGACGAGCAGGAGTTGCTTTCCGGCGAAAGGCAGATGGCGGTTGTCGCAGTAGAGCCGCAGCAGACGGTCGATGAAGTCAATCGTGTCGGCCCTCACCATCGACACCTCGTCGATGATTATCAGCTCCACCTGACGCAGCGCCTTGACAAGCCATCCGGGATATTTCATGCGTTTCTTCAGACGGTCGCGGGCAAAGTCGGGGTCGTCGGGCATCACCGGGTGAAACGGCAGGCGGAAAAACGAATGGAGAGTCTGCCCTTTGACGTTGACGGCTGCTATGCCGGTCGGCGCGAGCACCACGAAGTTCTTCCGGGTGTGGGCCGTGATGTATCTCAGAAACGTAGATTTTCCCGTCCCGGCCTTTCCTGTGAGAAAGACCGAGCGGGAAGAATGTTCAATCAGTTCGAGAGCTTGCAGAAACTCTCTGTTTTCGAGGTCGAGTTTTATCGAATCGTCGGGTTTGTCCATCAGAACTTTACGCCGAGTGTGAGAACAAGATGATTGTTGTGTTCGGAAATCTTGGCACGCGGGGCGGTGACGAGCGCAGCCTCGCTGGTGGCCGATTCGTTATAGTCGGTGTAAGCGTGGTAGTCCGACTGACGGTAGCGGTGGACGTAGGCCAGGTCGGCGTAGAAACGCTGATACTTGTAGCCCAGACCGAGGGTGAAGTATTGCGTCGAGCGGCTGAAGGTGTAGGAGGGTTGCGTCTCGGTGTCGTCGGGGCCTGAGGTGTAGATAAATGTCGCGTCCATGCCGTTGTTGCCGTCGAGGGCTTCCACCTTGACGGGCGAGGTCTCATACGAGTAGCCGGCGCGCAGGCTGAACGCGGGCGTCACGCGATACTCGCCGCCGACACGGATTGTCGAAGTGGGGCGATAGTAGGCTTTGACGTCACCCGTGACGTCGCGGTATTCGTTGCCGTTGTCATCTTTCACCTTAATGTCTGAGAAGGCTTTGTATTCGTAGTCGACACTGATGATGCCTTTGCCTCCGATTACGCCGGCTGCACCCACCATGAGGCGCCAGGGCGAATTGAGGTTCCACGAAAATTCGTCGTTGTAGGCATTTTTGCCGTCGGTGCCTGTGTAAGCGGTGCCGTTGTAGAATTTGCCGTTGGTGTAGTCGTCGGAATTGTAGGTGAAGTTGGCGCTGGCGGCTCCTTCGTAGTTGAGGTCATACCACGTCGGGGTGTGAACGGCGAAACCGAGGCGGAATTCGTTGACCGGCTTGAAAATCAGACCTAACTTGAGGTTGACACCCGAGCCGTAGATGTGTTTGTAGTTGTTGAGCGCCCAGTAAGCCGAGCCGTTGGTATAGGTTGTGCCCTCCTGGTCGGGCACGTTGGCATTGGTCATTTCCTCGCCGTAGTAGGTAGACTGGCGGTAATCGATGTCGGTGATGCCGACTCCGAGGCCCCAGTAGACTACATCGGAGATGTTGCCGCCGACGTTGATGTTGTATTCGTCCACGTGGCCTTTTTCTTCCACGCTGAACGAGCCTGCGCCTGCCGTCGTGTCATAGTTCCAGAGGCCGGCATACTCGCTGCTCGACCCCGAGGTCGGGTTGATGCCATACGAGTTGTAGAGCAGAATCGACGACCAGGGAGCGTAGCCGTAATTGGCGCTGCCCGAGGTGTAGGGGTCCCAGTAAGGCGAATAGTTCGACCCTCCGTCATAGAGCATTTCCTGCGGATAGCCGTCGGCCGTCGTGTAGTCGGCCACCATGTTGGTGTACGAACTGCCCAGCTGCCCCAACTGACCGCCGTAGCGACGGTCGAACGAGGCGATGCGTGAGTAGCTTACTCCCCAGTTGAACAGACCTTTCATCGTCGAGCCTACGAAACCGAAGCTGTTGACGTTAAACTTGGTCTGATTGTCGGAAGTTGACAATCCTGCCGCCTGAGCTTTCGACGACTGCATGTCGAGGTCGAGTGTCAGCGACACGTCGCTGCTGCGGTAGACACCGATACCCGCAGGGTTCTGCGAGAGTGTCGAGAGGTCGCCGCCGAGAGCGGTGAAGGCTCCCGCCATCGACATAAATCGCGCCGTACCTCGCAATTCTGTCTGCGAGACCGACATTGCATCGACGGCCGTCTGGGCCGAAAGGGCTATCGGGAGCGAAGCGAGGGCTCCGGCAAGGATGAACTTTTTCATTTCGTTGGAACGGGGGAGTTGAAGTGTGAGTTTTGATTCTGAGGAGAGTGCCTTTTCCGGGGTGTCGCAGAAATCAGTGACGTCCGCGACCGCCGGCCGACGAACGGCCACCGCCGCCGCCGAAGCTGCCGCCTGATGAGCGACCGCCGCCGAAACTGCTGCCCGACGAGCGCGAGGGGCTGCTGTAGGAGGGTGTGCGGTTGGTGTTCGTGTTATTATTATACGTCTGACGACCGCCGTTTGTTCGGTTACTGTTGGTAGAATTTGCACCCGGGCGCGAAGTCGAGGGCGTATAGGTGACGCCGTTCGAAGTCGAGGGGCGACGTCCTGTGGAAATCTGCGAGCCGACGGGACGCGAGTTCAAACCGCCGCGCAGGCTGCCACTGTTGTAGTTGCCGCCCTGCCCTACTGCCGAGGGGCGTACTCCCGACGAGACGTTGCCGGGATGACGGCCGCCGTTGGTGCCGCTGCCGGGGCGACCGGTGGCGATTGCGTTGGGGCGCGCGGGATTGGTGCTTCCGTAATTGCCTCCTGCTCCGGGGTGACGGCGGTCAATGAAGGCGGGACGATGATAGGCGGGGGGATAGTAGCCACCCCAGCCCCACGACGGACCGGCCCATGC